>NZ_CDWWXA010000120.1:0-10541 GCF_977971845.1 Frankia sp. CeCAU1
AGGGGTTCCTGGTGCTCGACGGGGAGTTCGAGGTCGGCCGGGTGCTGTTCGACGAGTTTGATCACTATCGGCCGCTGGACTCCCTGATGGCGACCGCTGCACCGGCGCTCGTGGTACACGGCGATCGGGACACCGCGGTCTCGTACGAGATCGCGTGGCAGGCAGCCTGCGCCAGACCCCACACCGAGTTTCACACCGTCGAAGGTTCGGATCACGGCTTCGACACCCGAGAACGAGAGGACGAGGCAGTCGCAGTCACAGTGAGGTGGCTCGTTGGCGACAAGGGCCGAGCATGAACATCGCCTCTCTGTATGCACCGGTGCACATTGAGGAGAGCACCGTGGTGGGCGAGCACTGCGTTTTCGGCTACCCGAAAGAGGCGCGCCTGCGGGCCCAGCAGAAGGGGTCCGGCTCGACCTCGTCCGGGGAACCGGTGGTGGTGGGGGCGCACTGCGTGATCGGTAATCAGGTCGTGGTCCACGAAGGGGTCTGGATCGGCGCGAACTGCGTCATCGAGGACCGCGTGCGGATCGGCTACAACTGCGTGGTCGGCGAACGAACCCGTGTCGCCTATGGAGCGTATGTGTGTGATCGTGTCGCGATCGGCGTGGACGCCTGCGTGGCGGGATTCGTCTGTGACGGCACGACCATCGGCGATCGCTCCACAATGATGGGCGATCTCGTGCACGAGTACGCCCGTCCCCACGAAGGCTGGTGGGAGGTCGACGAGGAGCCTCCGATGATCGAAGCTGACTCCGTGGTCGGCTACGGCGCGAGGGTGGTGGGCGGCGTCCGTATCGGCCCACGCAGCTACGTTGCCGCGGGCGCCGTGGTAACCCGGGACGTTGCACCGGATCATGTGGTTACGGGCATCAACGTCCACGTTCCGGCCGAGTGGTGGCGAGGACGCCGGCTGCAAGGCTTGATCCGCCACTGGCAGGCTCTGGCGAAGACAGACAGGCTGTGACGTAGGTCATCTCAGGCGAAGGGGGCGAGGCGGAGCGACCCTTGTCCTCTGCTGCCCACGGTCGGCCGGATGTGGCCGCTGGGCGACCGCCCCGCTAACGGCGATGGTTCGCCGCCCCCTGTTCTGGCTGCCGGTCTCTGGGCTCGACGAAAGCCGAACGTTCGGTGTCGCTTCCGGCCTCATCCTTGGGGCGCTGGGAGACCAGTGGTGGTTCGAACGCGAGGGCGGTCAGCCGTCGGCGGAACCGGGCGCGTAGATCAGGGCGCGGATGGTCGATGTAGAGCGCGGGCAGGAACTCGTCGACCGGCACGACGGCCTCTTCGATGTGGGCGGCAAGCACCAGGCCGAGACCGGGCCTGGTGAGCAGGTAGCCGAAGGTGCAGTGGCTGTAACCAGGCGAGACGAATCCATCCAGGACCGGCTGGTCGTGGTCGGGTTCGAGGGGGAAGCGGCCGAGGTAGAGCAGGTCGAAGGGGCCGTGGCGGGTCAACTGGTGCAGGCCGGCGAGGAGCTGGTCGAGGAAGGCGTCCGGGATGACGAGGTCGTCTTCGAGGAAGACGATGAATGGTTCGTCACCGGTTTGAGCGGCATGGCGCCAGCAGGCCAGGTGCGCCAGTGTGCAGCCGATCTCGCCGTACTTCAGGGGTCTGGCCCACCAGGGATTGTCGGACTCGATCTGCCAGGGAAAGAGGGTGTAGCCGGCAGCGTCGAGCTGGCTTCGGGTGAGGTTCAGGCCGTCGAAGAGGCCGCGCCAGTCCGAGGTGAACGTCGCCTTGAGCTCCGGCGGAAGCACGTGCGTCATCCGTGCCCGCCGGTCAGGCCGCCGAAGCAGGTTGATCACATAGGTACGAAGATCAGCGGGAGTGATCAATGTGGTGGACCTCCGTTCCGGACTGATCTTGAAGGTAGCGGTCGGAGTTGTCGACGTGCACGGCGAAGGGTTCGTTGTTGCTGCGGGCGAGCAGGAGCAGCGGAGGGACCCGGGTCAGGTCGGCTACATCGGTGAGGCCGCCGATCCGCCGGGCTTCGGTGACCAGGACGAAGTCTGCGTCGTTGACATGCTCGGTGATGTAGCGGGAACTGCGTGCACCGCGCTCGGCCTCCAGTAGGCAACGGGCGGCACCGAGTACCCCGAGGGTGAGGCAGCCTCCGAGCAGGAAGACGGTGGTGCCCTGGGCGAGCGTGAGCCGGGTGAAGACGGCGAGATCTTCCAGCAGTTCGTTGCGCTCGGTCCAGCGTGGACCGAGAACCAGCCCGTTCATGCCGGGTACCACCAGGGGATCGTCCGCGCCCAGCGGATGGGGCTCGAAGAAGAACGGCAGCCGCGGGAGAAACTCGCGGTACTTGGCGTTCCACGGCGGTCCGCCGACGACCACGAGGACATCGGCCTGGGTGTCGAAGTACTCCGAGGGGGCGAAGTCTCGAATCGTCACGGTCGGGGCTAACCGGGCGAATCGGGTCCGCAGGTAGATCAACGTGTCAAGATCTGCGAACTTCGCATAACGGAGGTAGTTACGGTCGGCTGGCGAGGCGTACTCTGGGCGCTCATCCTCGGGGATCTCCGAGCAGACGATATCGATGCGTGCCCCGTGGGAGAGTCGCCAGAACGCTCTCAGGTCCTCGCCCCAGGGCTCGCCGTGATCGACCGGCGACCGATCCTGTTCAGGGGACGAGACCGTTGCCGGGCTCCTGACCGTCGACGTGACGGTCGATGGCCCGTTCGTCAACAGCATGTAGGCGAGGGTGTCCAGCGCTCGGTCGGCGCGGCGACGAACGGTCTTCGCCGCGCACCTCTGCTGGCGCGCGAGCGACTCTTGTCGCTCGGTGAGCGTTGGGTACCGATGCTCGGCGCTCAGGTTGAAGTCGACCTCGACGCACAGGCGCTCGTCGTCGGCCAGCCCCTCGACGGCTTGCCGGAACGCGGTCACGAGCAGCGTGACCTCCTGCGCCGATGCAGGCTCGCTCACCCTGCCGTCTGCCAGGCGGGCCCGGAGCAGCTCAGGCAGCACGGTAGGAAGCGCGGTGGGGCGAGCCAGGCCATGTCCTTGGCGGAGGCGCTTCAGACTCTCTTTGACCTCATCGACGGACAGTGAAGGAATGACCACCACAGTGTCCAGGATATGTCCAGATAGTCGGTCGATGACCATCGACACGGGTAGCTGCTGGCCTGGTCGATCGTGATCGTGGCCGGCATTCTTAACCGGACGAGCCAACGAGCCGCTGACGGCCATACGGCTCGCCACCGCACCCGCCGACGACAAGGAAGATCGTGTGACCGACGTGTCTTCACCCGTAGAGCCGAACAGCGACGTCTCCGGCCTCGATCGCGCAGCGCAGCTGCGCAGGAAGATGGTTGACGATCTTCTTGCCGAGGGCACGATCACCTCGCGGCCGGTCGAGGCCGCGATGCGCAAGGTCAGTCGGGAAGCCTTCGCACCGGGGGTGGAGCTGGAGGAGGCTTACCAGCTTTACAACGGAGTAGTTACGAAGCGCGACGACGCTGGAAGTTCTGTGAGCTCGGTTTCCGCTCCGCAGGTCCAGGCGTACATGCTGGAGCAGGCTGCGATCACCCCCGGCATGAGGATCTTGGAGATCGGCTCTGGGGGGTACAACGCTGCCTTGATCGCCGAGCTCGTCGGTCCGGCAGGTCAGGTCACCACGGTCGACATCGACAAGGACGTCATCGACCGGGCGCGCCATCTTCTCGCGCAGGTCGGCTACCCTCAGGTGAACGTTGTGCTCGCCGACGCCGAGTTCGGTGTGCCTGAGCACGCCCCTTATGACCGTATTTTGGTCACGGTCGGTGCGTGGGACGTTCCGCCGGCTTGGGTGGCTCAGCTGGCCGAGGGCGGTCGTCTGGCGGTGCCGTTGCAGCTGCGGGGCCTGTCGCGTGTGATCACCTTCGAGCGAGCCAACGAGTACTTGCTCAGTCGGGCGTCCCGGTTGTTCGGCTTCGTGCCCATCCAGGGCGCCGGAGCGCACCAGACCACGTTGCTGGTCCTACGCGGGGGTGAGATCACCTTGCGCTTCGAGGAGGGGCCCCCGACCGATCCGGGCCTGCTGGAAGGCGTATTCGACGCGCCGCGGGTGGAGGTCTGGAGCGGGGTCACGATCGGCCGTTTCGAACCGTGGGCCGGTACGCAGATGTGGCTCGCCACCGTGCTGCCGGGCTTCTGTCGCGTTGTGCTGGACAGAAAGCTGGACACGGGTCTGCTCTCCCCACCGGGCAGTCACTCCGCCGCGGTGGCCGTCGTCGACGACGACACCCTCGCCTATGTCACGACGCGCGGTGCGGCGGACTCGGTGGACGTCGAGTTAGGTGTGCATGCCTTCGGTCCGGGCGCGTCCGAGCTGGCCGAACAGGTCGCCGAGCAGCTCCAGGTCTGGGGGCGGGAACACCGCCACAGCTCGCCACAGTTCCGCGTTGACCCCGCAGGCACCGCCGATGACCAGCTGCCGGCTGGCCGCGTCATCGACAAGAAGCACAGCCGGATCACGATCTCCTGGCCGGGAGCGGCGAGCGTCGCGGCCGGCCGGGGCGCAGCATCCCGCCGAGCAGGAGGATGATCCATATGTCAGAGGTTTCGCTGTCTGGAAGCGCCACGGCGTTGGCTGAACGGCCTGGCGAGGACGACGAGTACACGCTGGATGTACGGGTGCTCGTGGCGTACGGCCCGATCATGGGGGACTGCCCCACCGATGACGGATGCGGCAACACCTGCTCGGGCAACGACAGCTCCTGCAACTCGTTCGCCGACGACCCGTCCTGACCTGTACGGGGGTCGTCGGTGCATTCCCCGACCCACGGCCCCCGCACAGCAGCAGTGCCCCGGGAGGCGGCATGGCGGTGAGATCTCCAGCGATGTACCAGTGGGCCGGTGCAGCACTACTACGTGCGAGCACCGATCCGGGCGGATTGGACTTGCCAGCGGACCTGGACCTGTTCGGTGCCGACGCCGCGGAAGAAGGGTCGGCGTGGCTGTCGGCGATGTGGCGGCGCGAGGAAATTCGCGCGGCGATCGCTCAGGCGAGTCCCGCGCTGATTCAGCAGGTTGACACCGTTCTGACCTCCAGTGGTCATGACGTGCGAGCGGTTCGCCGGACCGTGCTTTCCGTAGCGTCCTATCTGCTTCGGTGGCAGCGCCGTCCCACTCCCTTTGGGCTGTTCGCCGGAGTCGCGCTGGCCCGGATCGATGCTGGGGCGAAGGTGCGGTGGGGTCGCGATCACCGGGTCGAGGCCCGGGTTGACGCGGGCTGGCTCGGTGATGTCCTCGCGCGCCTGCACCGGTGTCCGACGCTGCGGGAGCGGCTGTCGCTGGTCGCCAATGGCGCCGGGTTGGTGCGCGGTGACCGCTTCGGAGCGCCCGCGCCGACGCCGGATGGCATAGCGGACGAGTTGGCGCCGATCGAGGTGTCCGTGCGCCACAGTCGACCGGTCTGCGCCGCGCTGGAGGCCACGCGGAAACCGGTCACGTTCAGCGAGCTACGAATACTGCTCATGGAGCGCTTCCCCAGTGCCCCCGCGCAGCGGATCGACGAGATGCTCACGGGTCTGCTCGACCAAGGAATCCTGCTGAGCAATCTGTCAGCGCCGATGACCTGCCTGGATGCACTCGGTCATGCGTGCGCTCAGCTGGAGGCCGTTGACGCCCACAGCATTCCGGAGGTTAGCGATCTTGTCCGTTCGATGTTCGAGATCCACAAGGAGGTGTCGGCCACCAGCCAGGTTCTCGGGTCAAGGTCGGCCGTGACCGAGCAGATGCACGCGCTGAGCGAGGCCGCCGAGGTACCCATGATCGTCGACACGATCCTGGAGTGCGACGTTCACATACCGGACCAGGTCGCCCAGGAAGCCCGCAACGCCGTCCAGGTCCTCTATCGACTCTCACCGTATCCGTTGGGTTATCCCGCCTGGCGGGACTACCACTCCCGGTTCCGGACCCGCTACGGGACGGGCGCCTTCGTGCCGGTCATGGACCTGATCTCCGACAGTGGCCTGGGAGTTCCGGCCGACTATCTGGGCTCGGCGCGCAGGCGTGCCGCTCGGCAGGTGAGTGAACGTGACGAGAAACTACTGGCGCTGATCCAACGGGCCACGCTGTCCGGCGGCGGCGAAATCGTCCTGACTGATCAGATGATCGAGGAGCTTGCGGTCAGCGATCCGGCCGACGTGCACCTGCCTGCTCGGGTCGAGGTGGCCGTGGAGATCCGCTCCATGTCCGTTGAGGCGCTGGCCCGCGGCCGGTTCACGGTGGCGGTGACCGGCACGCCACGGCCCGGCAGCAGCATGGCTGGCCGCTACGCCCACCTGCTGCCAGCGGACGGCCGCGACCTGATCGCGGGCACCTTCGCTGCGGCCGGCACCGACGCGATCCCCGCGCAGCTCTCCTTCGCCCCGCGTAAGCGGCGCAACGAGAACGTCGCGCGCACGCAGCAGCTCCTGACACATGTGATCCCCGTGGCCGAATACCGCGACGGCGACGAACGCCTGATCCCCCTGACGGACCTCGCGGTCAGCGTGGACGACCGCCGCTTCTACCTCGCCCAGATCTCCACCGGCCGGTACGTCGAACCGCGGGTCGCCCACGCCCTGGAGGCCGGCGTGCACACCCCGCCGCTCGCGAGGTTCCTCGCTGAGATCACCACCGCCCGAGCCGCCGTGTACAAGGCATTCCACTTCGGCGCGGCGGCACAGCTTCCCTACCTTCCACGCGTTCGATACCGGCGCACCGTGCTGTCTCCGGCACGGTGGCTGCTAGCGGCCGGTGAACTTCCCGGCCGCGGCGCCTCGACGGCCGAGTGGGACGCCGCGCTGGAAGCCTGGTGCAGCCGGTGGTGGGTTCCCGGCCATGTCGCGATGGTGGAGCACGACCGGCGGCAGCCGGTGGACCTCGGCCACCCGCTTCACCGTCTCCTGCTGCGCACCCGGCTGGAACGCGCTGACCGCCTGGAACTGCGCGAGACGTCGACCCTGGAAGACGTGGCCTGGCTGGGGCGTGCCCACGAGGTGCTGATCCCCATGGTCTTGGACCCGCAGCCCGCCACAGATCCCGGGCCAGGCATCAGCACACGGCGAGTCGTGGCCGTCGACGCCGGGCATCTCCCCGGCGAGTCCACGGTCGTGTCCGCGCACCTGTACGGGCATCCGGCGCGCGTCGAGGAACTCCTGACGCAACACCTTCCCCACATGATCGACGCCTTCGGCGTCCACAGGCCGCGCTGGTGGTTTCGGCGGAACCGCGAAATGC
Source organism: Frankia sp. CeCAU1 (assembly GCF_977971845.1). Lineage (NCBI taxonomy): Bacteria > Bacillati > Actinomycetota > Actinomycetes > Frankiales > Frankiaceae > Frankia > Frankia sp. CeCAU1. Next base: position 7,216 of record NZ_CDWWXA010000120.1, read on the forward strand.
GCAGACCAGAGATCGACCAGTACCTCGCCGTATACCTCTGGCTATCGGAGCCCTCCGCATACGGCCCTGCCGCCGCATGCCTTGCCCGGTGGGCCGACGATCTGCGCCGACAACACCTGCTCGCGCACGTCTCGCTCACCACCTATGACCCCCAGTCGGGACGTTACGGACACAGCCCAGCCCTGGACCACGTCCAGGACGTCTTCGCCGCCGACTCGGCCTGCGCCATCGCCCAGATCAGCGCATCCATCCGCGCAGGCGTGCATCCCCAGGCCCTGGCCGCTGCCAGCCTGGTCGACCTGGCAGTGAGCTACGCCGGGTCCCCACAAGACGGGCTGGACTGGCTGATCCGCGAACTCCGCCAAGAACACGGAAGGCTGGACCCCGCGCTACGGCAACAGACACTCGAACTAGCCGACCCGCACGGCAGTTGGACGCGGCTGCAATCCCTGCCCGGCGGACGCGATGTCCTGGCTGCCTGGGGCACCCGCGCCAGTGCGCTGGCGGCGTACCGAGATGCCCTCGCTGACCAACGCGACCCGATGCCGGTCCTGCGATCGCTCCTGCACCTGCACCACAATCGCGCTGTCGGTGTCGACCCGGCTGTCGAACGAGCCACCGGCCGGCTCGCACGGGCCTGCGCGCTGCGCCACACCGCCCACCGCACGGAGACATGAGTGGCGACCTCAACGAGCACCCCTCCGGGAATCGCGCAGACCGTTGATCTTTACGCCGAGCGGCTAGCTCTGCCCGAGCCCCCGCCCGAGAGCGAACCCTGGGCACCGCAGTCCCTCACGAAAGGCAGCGCGGGCATCGCCCTGCTCCACATCGAACGCGCCCACGCCGGGCTCGGCACGTGGCAGCAGGCCGACCGCTGGATCCGCAGCGCGGTCGCCGCGCCGGCCAACATCACAGACAACACCGGCCTGTACCTCGGCGCCCCAGCGATCACCTTCATGCTGGACGCCGCGGCAGGAAGCGACCCGAGCCGCTACCGCGGCGCCCTCGCCGCCATCGACGGGCACGTCGCCGCGATCGCCCACCACCGAGCCGACGCAGCCATGGAGCGCATCGCGGCCGGGAGACTGCCAGGGTTCCGCGAGTACGACGTGTTTTTCGGTCTGACCGGGATCGGCGCGCTGCTACTGCGTCGCGCTCCCCAGGGCAGCGCAATGGAGCGGGTTCTCGCCTACCTCGTCGCCTTGTCTAAGCCGCATCGGATCGACGGGCAGACGCTGCCGGGCTGGTGGGTCAACCACGATCCGCACCGCCGCGCCTCCCCTGCCTACCCCGGTGGGCACAGTAACTTGGGCCTCGCTCACGGGATAGCCGGGCCGCTGTCCTTGCTCAGTCGGGCGATGCGGCGTGGTGTCGTCGTCGACGGACAGCACGATACGATCATAAACGTCTGCGCCTGGCTCGACGCCTGGCAGCAGGACGGCGAAGCCGGACCCTGGTGGCCGGAATGGATCACTCTGCCCGACCTGCGTCAGGGCAGAACAAGCCAGCCCGGCCCGGCGCGTCCCAGTTGGTGTTACGGCACTCCCGGGCTTGCCCGCGCGGGCCAGCTCGCGGCGCTCGCTCTCGGTGACGGTCGCCGCCAGCAGAAGTATGAACAGGCGCTTTTCCAGTGTCTCAACGATCCCGTTCAGCTGGGGCGGATCAAAGATGGTGGACTGTGCCACGGTTGGGCCGGTGTGTATCAGACAGTCTGGCGCGCAGCTCACGATGCCATAACACCGGTACTTGCCGACCAATTGCAGTGCTTGGCTGACAACCTGGTTCGATTCGCTGACTTCGAGCCCGTTGCCGGCCCCGGGCTCCTGAACGGGACAGCCGGCACGGCCCTCACCCTGCACACTGCCGCGCATACTGTCGCGCCGCGCTCTGGATGGGATGCGTGTCTACTGATCGACTGACACCCGGAGCAACGGAAGAAGAAAGCGGAACCGAAGGCGCCTCGCTCGTCGACAGGGATGTCGAGCGCGCCGTTCTGAAGCTGTTGACCGGGATACCGCTGAACGAGGCCGCCGGAGACGAGCGCATGAAGCCAGCGGAACTGGCTGAGGCCGCCGCCATCTACCAGCGGTCCGGACGACAGGCCCTTCACCAACAGGTCGCCTCCGACTGGTGGCAGATCTACATCGAGTTCACCGACTGGCACGCCGCAGAACAGGCCGCTGCCCGTTACATCGCGCCACTACTCCATCGTGCCGGAAACTGCGGCATCGTCGCTGCATGGTGGTTCATGCGGAAATATCCCTGCTGGAGGATTCGCCTCCGACCAGGACCAACCGGAACTGTGATGAAGGCAAGCACCGCGGCCGCCCTCGATGAGCTCGTCACCGAGGGCAGGATCGCCCGATGGTGGACAGGAACATACGAGGCAGAGACAGCGGCTTTCGGCGGCGGGGTCGGCATCGACATCGCCCACAGGCTGTTCTGCGCTGACAGCAACTCCATCATGAATTTGAGCCGTAATCCCGACGCCGAGCTCGGCCGACGTGAACTGTCGCTGCTCCTGAGCACCTGTTTGCTGCGCGCAGCGGGCTTGGAATGGTACGAACAAGGCGACGTCTGGCACCGGGTCACTCTGGAACGACCCCTGCCCGCCGACGTCCCCACCTCGAAGCTGACGGCGATGATCAGCGACCTCAAACGGTTGATGCTCGTCGACACGACTCCGGACGGGCCGCTGCTGCACGCAGACGGTCCTCTCGCCTATGCGGCGGGCTGGGCCGACGCCTTCCGGCAAGCCGGGCAGAGCCTCGGCAGCGCAGCTCGCACGGGCACGCTGGAGCGGGGCCTCCGAGACGTGGCAAGCTACCTGACGATCTTTCACTGGAACCGCCTCGGATTGCCAAGCCGAACACAGAGCACGCTGGCCTGGGCGGCGCGTGCCGCCATCCTGGGCCCGCCCACCGGAGCGACCAAGCCCCTGCCAGCGATGCGACGTATCGGGACAACGATGCAGCGGGGGCGGCCGACATTGACGGTCGATGGCGACGCGGAACGCGCCGTGGCCCGTTTTCCTCTTGTCGAGCAGCACCGATTTCGTTGCACAGACCTCGAAGCTCGGGTGCGCAGCGTACGCGAGTGCGCGGAGTCCTGCCACGAGCCGACCGACCCCCACGACCGAATCAATCTCGCTTGCACGGTGTGGAACCTGTCGGCGTTGATTGCGGCCGACTGCGGTGTTCCCGACCTCGCAGTTGACCTGTGCCGACGCCAGTTCCTCATATTCCAGGCCGCACTGCCGCTATCTGGCAGCGCGATCATAGCCGCACTACAGCCGCTGGTGAACCTGACCCGTCTTACCCGCCGGG
>NZ_CDWWXA010000120.1:10698-11489 GCF_977971845.1 Frankia sp. CeCAU1
CCGGAAATCCCGGCGGTGCCCACCACGAGCTGAACGAGATCGAACGGGCAGCCCGCACAGGCAGCGACGCCCTGATCCACGGCGAGCGCATCTCCTTCCGCGGATTCATCACGGCGGATAGCGAGTACCCAAAAGCCGCTCAATGGATGCGTGTCGTTATGCTCGACGATGGCACCCGAAACCTGGTGGCCGCCGGCCGCTGGGAAGAAGCAGCAGCGCACGCAGCACGATACGACGATGCCCAGGAAATGCTCCGAGAATCCCGCCAGGCACGCATCATCGCCCACGTCCGCAGCGGGCACACCGATCCGGCACTAGCCCTTATTGACAGCAGCGTGGTGAGCCAGCCCTGGGAAACCGCCGTAGCGGCATGCCTTCGCGCTTACATCAACATCGGGGCCGCTCGGCGGGACAACATAGACCTCGAAGCCCTGCTCGGTGCGGTCCGGTCCGCTCGTTTCTCCTGCGACCGGCCAACAACGATGTTCCATCTCCGACTTGGCCTGACCGCAGTCGACCTCGCCTCATCTGCGGCAGTCAACGAGGGGATCGATCTCCAGTGCGCTGAGCTGATCGACATGGCCGAGCATTCCGCGGACGCCTTCGTCGCCCGGGAACTACTGGGCAACCCGGTCTGCCGGGCGCGGATGACATCGACCCAGACCGGCGAGCTCTCGGCGTACGTCGCGCGAGCCGGCTTGGACGCAGGGTCGATTCCTGGAGCAAGCCGGGACGACCTGCTCGCATCAGTCCAGACCGCCACGACCGTGCTGGTTCAGGCCCTCGACGTA
>NZ_CDWWXA010000120.1:12007-15417 GCF_977971845.1 Frankia sp. CeCAU1
GGCGACTACGCGACCCCGAAGTGTAGGGTAGGCGACTGGCGCGGTGGCATCTCGCTTTGGGCGCGTGGTCCGGTACCTTTGTCCGCGCGGTTTCCCGCCCGTTTCTCATCCCGGCCGTCCATAGCATGCTCCGTCTCCAGCCGCCCCCCGTCAGTCCGTGCATGTGGTTCTCCCACACACGGCTTACCGACGCCGTTCACCGCCGGCATTCGGTCTCTCCCGCCAGAGCTTTCCGGCCCTGGGAGTGACGACAATCCCAGACAGGCTGACCAGGCCGAGGTCCACCGGCCGGGAGCGTATCAGCACCCGCCAGCCGAAGCCCATGCTGCGCCGGTGTCTGGCCCGAACAAACCGAGCCAGCCGTACCTGCGCGAACCGCCTGATCATAGCAAGGCGCCGTGCCGAATATCCGTAGCGGAAATATCCGGCCCAGCCACGCAGGAACAGGTTCAGTTCCCGCACGACCGCCTCTGGCTTAAGCAGCAGCCTGGACCGTCCCGTAATCTCCCGAATCCGATCCCGAGCATGCTGCATGGCCCTGTCCGAGGGCCAGCGCGCAAGAAACGCCACCCTCCGTCTGCCCCGGTCACCCCGCGACAGCACCAGGCGGTGATGGAAGCCCAGGAACTCAAGACCATCCCCTCCCACCTGTAGGTGAACGATACGGGTCTTGGCTGCCTTGGTCTCCAGCCCCAGATCAGCGAGCAACCGGACCAGACAATCCATCGCCCGCACCGCCTGATCCTCCGACCAGCACATCACGACGATATCGTCCGCGAACCGGACCATCATCCCGTCCCCGTCGTCCCATTCCCGGCCAAGCCGGTTCAGGTAGACGTTACAGAGTAATGGGGACAGCGGCCCGCCCTGGGACATTCCGCTGACCGGCCTCCGGACCTCGCCGTCGCGCATCACGCCGGCACGCAGGACAGCACGCACCAACCTGAGCATCGCCTGGTCGCAGACCCGTTCCTCGATCGTCTGCATCAACCCTTCGAACGGGATCGCCGTAAAGCAATCAGCGATATCCGTCTCCACCACCCACCGACGGCCCTTCCCGCACGCATCCACCAGCACTTGCAGTGCGTCATGAGCCGAGCGCCACGGGCGGAACCCGAACGAGCACCCGGCCATGTCCGCCTCGAAGACCGGCTCGAGCACGATCTTCACGGCGGTCTGCACCACACGGTCGCGGACGGCAGGGATCGACAGCGGCCGGGACGCACCCTTGTCCCCCGGCTTGGGAATTTCTACCCGGCGCACAGGCAAAGGACGGTACCCCCCTTCCCGCAATTCGCCGCCCAGCTCGTCGAGAAGACGGGACACCCCGTACTCCTCGACCTGGGCAATGGTGGTCCGGTCAATGCCCGGCGCGCCCCTGTTGGCGCGCACCAGTGCCCACGCACGCTCCAGGACGTCCCCACGGTGGACCTTGTCCGAGAGCGCATGGAACCTCCGCCCGGGATCGGCCTTGGCCGCCCGGTACAGCGTGTGCTGCAAGACACGGACCGGATCCACTCGGGATCCCGAAGCGGCGGGAATAGCAGCAATGGCACTCACCGAGCCCCTCCTTCCAACTCCACGCGTCGACGAAGCAGCGGCCCTTCCCTCACCGCCGGTTATCGGTTATGTTGTCCGGCCGGCTCGAACGGTAATATGGCCGCCTCCGACGCCCACCCGGCCCGCCACCCACTTCCCGGGATCTCCGGTTATAGGGCACGGTTCTGAGGAGTGAATTGCTGGACCGCGGAGGGGCTGGTTCCGGGCATGCGGGAAGGCGCTGGGAGCCGGGCTTCCAACGCTGGTCTTATCGGTATTCGGTGCGCGTGCTGCGGGTGTTCCTTTCTGTCTGGGGTAGCGGCTATGCCGCTGGTGTGATGGTGACGGTGTAGCCGAGTTTCTCCAGTTCGCCGACGAGGTTCTTCCGGCGGCGTTCAGGGTCCCGGCGTCGGCGGGCATGCCAGTCTCCGCCGAGGTCCTGGTAGACGGTCTTGTTCGCGATGATGTGCCAGTAGGCGATGAGAATGTCGTGGCGGGTCGCGCCGATCGCTTTCAGGACACCGCGGCGGCCACGGACCTGGGCGTGGTGGGACGCCAGGTAGGTGTCCTTGCTCCGGGCGGCGGCGTGCGCGGCCTCGGTCAACGCGGTACGTAACCACTTGTTACCGTGTCGGGTCCGCCCGGACAGGCGTTTCCCTCCCGAGGTGTTGTTCCCCGGACAGATACCCGCCCAGGACGCGAGATGGCCGGCGGTGGGGAACCGGCTCATGTCCAGGCCGACCTCGGCGAGCAGCACGGTCGCGGTGACCTCACCGACCCCGGTGATCGTGCGGATCCGGTCGACCGTCTCCCGAAAAGGGGCGATCATCACCTCGATCCGGTGGTCGAGCTCGTCGATCTGCTCGTCACACAGGTCGATCCGGGCCAGGAGCTGCGCGGCGAGGAACCCGTGATGCCCGGAGCGGAACGTTCCCGCGAGTGCCTCCTGCAACTGTGGGATCTTGCTGCGGAGTCGGCCACGGGCCTGATCAGCGAGATATTCCAGGGACTGCTCTCCCTCGATCACCTTCTCCAGGATCGCACGGCCCGAGACCCCGAGTAGCTTGGAGGCGACGCTGGTGAGTTTCACGCCGGCGTCCTGCATCAGTTTCTCCAGCCGCTGGATCTCCCGGGTCTTCTCCTCGACCACGATCCGCCGGGCCCGGGTCAGGTCACGCAGGTCCCGCTGGGGTTTCGGCGGCACGAACGAGGCGCGTACCAGGCCGTGCGCGACGAGGTCCGAGATCCACGCCGCGTCCGCGACGTCTGTTTTTCGGCCTGGTACGTTGCGGACGTGGGTGGCGTTGAGGAGCCAGCACTCGAACCGGTCTTCCAGCAGGTGGAACACCGGCTTCCAGTAGACGCCTGTCGATTCCATCCCGACGATCGTCACCCGGCACTCGGTGAGCCAGTCCGCGAGTAGTCCGAGCGAGCCCCCGGTCGTGGTGAACGTCCGGACCTCGGTGACGGCTTTACCCGAACCGGTTTGGATGCGCACCGCCGCGGCGACCGTGTCCCGGTGCACGTCAAGGCCCGCGCACCGTGGGAATAACACCTGCATCTGCCAGCCCTCCATGGTCAGCAACCTGTAGGTGCTGTCCGGAGAGGCCCTGACCACAGGAAACTGAGGAACGCGCTCGTAGCAGCAGGAAAGAGTACCCCAGGACCTCCACCGCCATACTCTTGGACGGGTTCTGAGCACCAGAGAACGCCGACGTCGATCCGGACAGCATCGGAGATGCTGCACGGGACTCGGCGATACCGGGCCGAAACGGCCCACCGGCCAACATCAGGACCACAGGCGTCCCGCGGCCGGACTCAAATTCTCATACGAAAGGGTGGCGGCCACGCCGCCCTGGCTGCTCTTGGAG
>NZ_CDWWXA010000121.1:0-1187 GCF_977971845.1 Frankia sp. CeCAU1
CCAACGACCCTTCACCCACACACCCACCGTCACACAACACCTATCCGGAGTCACCTATCCGGAGTCACCTAACGAAGTCCTGCTAGAGCCTGTTCCGGGTTCGGATCACAGGCGGGATGATCGCCTTTCGTGTTCGGGTGCTCCGGCTGGTAGCACGGTTGTATGACTCGTGGCGACCTGACCGACGGTGAGTGGGAGCTGATCGAGCCGTACCTCCCGCTGGGGGCCTCCGGGCTGATCCCTGACCTGCGCAGCTACGTCAACGCGGTGATGTGGAGGTTCCGGACCGGCAGTCCCTGGCGGGACGTGCCCGAACGCTACGGCTCCTGGTCGACGATCTACGACCGGTTCCGGCTGTGGGCGCAGGACGGGGTCTTCCAGACCCTCATGGACGCGATGATCACCGAGGCGGCGGCGCGCGACGATGTCGATCTCAGCCTGGCCAGCGTGGACTCCACCGTCGCCCGCGCGCATCACCACGCGGCGGGCATGGTGGTCGACCCGGATCTCCTGGTCGACCTGGAGAAGGCCCTGACGGAGGAAAAGGGGCTTCAGAAACCGGGCAAAACGACTGTGTGACCGAGGCGCCCGAGGGTGGTGAGGAAGCCGAACGGGCACGGCGCCGCGCGGTACGCCGACGCCGCAGGGCTCGGCTGACCGCCGCCGAGCTGGGACGTTTCCGGGGCGGGCTGACCAGCAAGGTGCACCTCGCGACCGACCGGCGCTGCCGCCCGCTGTCCATCGTCCTGACCCCCGGACAGGCCGCGGACAGCCCGCGTTTCCTCCTGGTCCTGAAGAAAATCAAGGTGCCCGGTCGGGCGCCCCAGGACCCGGCCGGACGCGGTCGCCGGCGACAAGGCGTACTCCTCCCGCGCCAACCGCGCCCACCTGCGCGCCCGGAAGATCCAGGCGGTGATCCCGGAGAAGGCCGACCAGACGGCCAACCGTAAGAAGCGCGGCAGCCTCGGTGGCCGCCCGGTCAGCCACGACGCCACGCTTTACAAGGACCGCAACACCGTGGAACGCAGCATCAACAAGATCAAGGAATGGCGGGGTCTGGCCACCCGCTACGACAAGACACCCGAAAGCTACGCCGCGGGACTCCACCTACGCGGATCCATCCTCTGGCTACGCAGCCTCCCGACCCCATGATCCGAACCCAGAACAGGCCCTAGTGCTGGTTGGGT
>NZ_CDWWXA010000121.1:1618-5218 GCF_977971845.1 Frankia sp. CeCAU1
CTTAGCGCCCAGGGCGCGGCGGCGGCCACCCGGCGGTAGTCGTCCCACTCGACCCAGCGCCACTCGACCACCTCGGCCGGGTCCGGATCCGGGTCCCCGAGCGCCCGCGCCACGTAGACCGGGCAGACCTCGTTCTCCACGAGACCGTCGGCGGCGGTGGCGCGGTAGGCGAAGTCCGGCAGCGCGCAGTGCAGGTCGGTCAACTCCAGGCGGAGTTCCTGGCCTACCCGGCGCTCGACGGCCCGCGCCAGATCCTCGCCTGGGCGGGGATGCCCACAGCAGCTGTTCGTCCACACCCCCGGCCAGGTCCGCTTGTCGAGCGCCCGGCGGGTGACGAGCAGCCTGCCGGACGGGTCGAAAAGGTAGGACGAGAACGCCAGGTGCAGGGGGGTGTCGAGGCCGTGCACGGCGATCCGCGGCGCCGTCCCGCAGGGGCGGCGTTCGGCGTCGAGGAGCACGACCTCGTCGGCGGGCGGGACCGACGCGGTGTCACGCGACACCGTCTGTGGTGACGCCGCGTCACGCGGCACCGTCACGACGTCGGAGTCGGATCCTTGCGGGCTCACTGGTGGGCCTCACTTTCCGGTCGAAGGTCCAGTTTCCACTCGAAGGTCCAGTCGCTGGTTCGGTCGGTGTGGGGTGGGCGCCGGCGACGCTGTCGCCCGACACGCACGCGTCGTTCTCCTCCACCCGGGATCCAGTCGCCACATACCCATCCTCCCCTTCCTGCCCGCCGGCGCCGGTTGGCCACGTCCACGTCCGGGCAACCCCGGCCGTACCCCCGCCCCGGCGTGGGCGATCGCTGGTTCCGATCAAGGCAACGATGAGAGTGTGGACGCGGCGGAAGGACGATCACCCGCAGGTTTCCGCCGCCCGCCAGTGCCCGCCGTGCCAGCAGAGGATCGAGGATGACGGACATGGACCTGTCAGCCACTCTGAACAGCCTTGTCAGCAAGGGGGTGAGTGGTCAGGCTCCGACCCGGGACGAGGCCCTGGCCGTCCTGCGCAGTGACGACGACGATCTCTTGGACGTCGTCGCCGCCGCCTACCGGCTCCGGCGGAGGTACTTCGGCAGGCGTGTCAAGCTGAACTTTCTGGTGAACCTCAAGAGCGGACTCTGTCCGGAGGACTGTTCCTATTGCTCGCAGCGGCTCGGTTCGAACACGGGAATCCTGAAGTACACCTGGCTCAAGCCCGAGGAGGCCGCCGCGACGGCCGGCGCCGGCATCTCGGGCGGTGCCCGCCGGGTGTGCCTGGTCGCGAGCGGCCGCGGGCCGACGGACCGGGACGTCGACCGAGTGGCGGACACGATCGGCGCGATCAAGACCGCGCATCCGGACGTGGAGGTGTGCGCGTGCCTCGGCCTGCTGTCCGACGGGCAGGCCGCACAGCTGCGGGCGGCCGGTGCGGACGCCTACAACCACAACCTGAACACGGCCGGTGAGAAGTACGCAGACATCTGCACGACGCACACCTACAACGACCGGGTCGACACGGTGCAGGAAGCCAGGCACGCCGGCCTCTCACCCTGCTCGGGTATCATCGCCGGCATGGGGGAGAGCGACGAGGACCTCGTCGACGTCGCCTTCGCGCTGCGCGAGCTCGCCCCGGACTCCATCCCGGTCAACTTCCTCATGCCATTCGAGGGCACGCCCCTGGGGGCGGAGTGGAACCTCAACCCCCGGCAGTGCCTGCGCATTCTCGCCATGGTCCGGTTCGTCAACCCCACGGCCGAGGTGCGGCTCTCGGGCGGCCGGGAGATTCATCTCGGCTCGATGCAGCCCCTCGCCCTCTCGGTGGTGAACTCCATCTTCCTTGGTGACTACCTGACCAGTGAGGGTCAGGAGGGCCACCAGGACCTGAAGATGATCGCCGAGGCGGGATTCACGGTGGAAGGCCTCAACACCGACGCCGAGGCGGCGCTGGCCATGGGCGCGGGCCTGGAGCGGGTCGCGCTACGTCAGCGCGGTGCCGGCACCGACCTGCCGCCCAACGCCTGATCCCGGCCTTCACCTCTCGACTGGCGGGGCGTCCGGGTGGCCAGCCGATGAACCCGGCTGGCACGGATACCACCCACGACGCCGGGAAGACGGTGGACTTCTTCGTCTCCTACGCCGGCGTCGACCAGGCGTGGGCGGAGTGGATCGCGGACACCCTGGAGAGGGCTGGCCGCCGCGTGCTGCTCGAGGCATGGGACTTCGTCCCCGGGTCGAACTGGCCTGCGCTCGTCCAGGCGGGACTGACCACCGCAGGCCGGCTCCTGGCGGTGCTGACCCCGGCCTATCTCGCCTCGGTCGGCGCGGCGGCGCAGTGGCAGGCGATCTGGGCGGCGGACATGGGCGGGCGGGGACGCCGGCTGATTCCGGTGCAGGTCGAGCCGTGCGAGCCCGACACGCTCGGCCTGCTCGGCAGCCTCACCTGGATCGACCTGACCGACCTGGCCGGGCCGGGCGCCGCCGCAGCCGCTCGCGCCCGGCTGCTGGACGGGATACGTGCCGCCGTGACAGGGCAGGTGCGGTCGGTCAATCCCACGCCGCTCCCCACCCGCGACACCCGCGACGTGCCCGCGGCGGCGGACGAGTCCGAACGGGCAGCGCGGTATCCGGGTCGGCCCCCGCTCGTGTGGGGGCTGCCGCCGGAACTGGTGCGTAACCCCCGCTTTGTCGGGCGTGCATCCGAACTCGCCGAGCTGCGCGCGCGACTGACGGGCTTCGACCGGGCCGTGCCCGGCCCCGGTTCCCCTGTGCCGGGGGTGCGGGCCCAGGTGGTGCATGGCCTGGGCGGGGTCGGCAAGACGGAGCTCGTCGTGGAGTTCGCCTACCGGTACAGCCACGCCTACGACCTGGTCTGGTGGATCCGCGGCGACAAGATGACGGAGGTCGTCGCCGGCCTCGCCGCCCTTGCGGCCCAGCTGGGACTCGCCCACGTGGAGGGGGACGAGGCAGCGGCCGCCGCGGCGGCCGAGGCGTTGCGCGCCGGTCGACCTCATCGCCGGTGGCTGTTGGTCGTCGACAATGCCGTTATTGGCAATGCCGTTATTGGCAATGCCGTCATGGGCAACAACGCCGGTGCTACCGCCACCAACCCCTACCTGTCCAGGCTTCTGCAGGCCGCGGAGACCGCCGAGTTCGGACATCTCGTGATTACCTCGCGCAACCCCGACTGGGCCGGTCGGGCTACCGCAACCGAGGTCGCGGTGCTGCCCCGGAGGGACACGATCGATCTGCTGAGGAGGCACCGAGCCGCGCTGGAGGACGCCGAGGCTGAGCGGCTCGCGGCCGCGGTCGGGGACCTGCCGCTGGCGGCGGAACAGGCCGGAGCCTGGCTCGCCGCCAGCGGCATGACCGTTTCGGACTACCTGGCTGCGTTGCGCGTGGAGACTCGGGAACTCCTTACCCGCGGAAAACCGGACCGCTATCCGTTCATTGTCGCCGCGGCGTGGAACCTGGCCCTGGACGAGATCGGACCGGACGAACCGGCCGTCGTCGAGCTGCTGCAGCTGGCCGGATTCTTCGGTCCGGAGCCCATCCCGCTCGACCTGTTTCCCGCGCTGGTGGTGCTGGGGGAGACCAACGGGGAGCTGGGGGAGAGCAACGGGGA
>NZ_CDWWXA010000121.1:5410-15275 GCF_977971845.1 Frankia sp. CeCAU1
GAGACCAACGGGGAGCTGGGGGAGAGCAACGGGGAGGGGACGCTCTGGTCGGCGCTGAGCGCGGCCTGTTCCTCCCCGCTGCGCTGGGGGGACGTGGTCGCCCGCCTCCGTGCTCTCGGGCTGGGCAAGGTCGAACAGGGAACCATCACCTTGCATCGGCTGGTGCAGGCGGTGCTGCGGGACCGGGTTCCGACGTCGCGGCACCTGGAGTTCCGGGCCACCGTCGGCTGGTTGATGATCAGGGCCCTGCCCACCGCGATCCAGGGTAATCCGGCGGCCTGGCCGCGCTGGGCCGCGCTGCTCCCACACCTTCAGGCCCAGATCGAAGCCGAGCCGTCCCCGGCGGACGCGAACGCGGCGGGCATGCTGGGGCTGGGCAATCTGGCGGCGCTCTATCTCCAGGAAACCGGACAGCTCGCCGCCGCCGTGGACCTGCACACCTGGGTGCTGGCTCGAACCGAGCAGGTCGTGGGAACCGACCACCCCAACACCCTGGTTCTCCGGAACAACCTCGCCCTCGCCCTGCAGAAGGCCGGACGCATTTCCGAGGCCATCGGGTTGTACGAGCGGATCCTGGCGCGGGCCAGCCGCATCCTCGAATCCGATGATCCCAATCTGGGGATCAGCCGTAACAATCTCGCCAGCGCCTATTGGGCCGCCGGACGCATCGCGGAGGCCGTCGAACTGCTCGAGCAGGTTGTCGACGACGCTGGACGGATCCGTGGCCCGGACCATCCCGACACCCTGCTGGCCCGGAGCAACCTGGCCAACGCATACCAGACGGCGGGGCGCTTGGCGGAGGCGATCAGGCTGCACGAAGAGGTTCTCGTCGACGTCGTCCGGGTTCTCGGCCAGGAGCATCTCACGACCTTCCTCGTGCGCAACAATCTCGCCAGCTCCTATCAGGCCAGCGGACGGACGACTGAGGCCCTCGACCTGTACGAGCAGGTACTGACCGGCCGGGAAGGCGTTCTCGGCGACAACCATCCCGACACCCTGCTCTCCCGCAGCAATCTCGCCGACGCCTACCAGGCGCTCGGACGTCTGCCCGAGGCGATCGATCTGTACGAGCGGGTTCTCTCCGATGCCCGCGGTGTTCTCGGCGCCGACCATCCACACATCCTGATCACCTGGAACAACCTGGCCTGCGCCGTTGCGGCCGCGGGGCGCCTCGCGGAGGCGATCGACCTGTACGAGCGGGTACTGGCCGACCAGCGGCGTGTCCTCGGACCGGATCACCGCGACACCCTGACCTCGCAGGGAAACCTCGCCAACGCCTACCGGGCCGCCGGACGCACGAATGCCGACGCCGCTGATGGTGCCGACCCCGCTGATGGTGCCGGGGACTGACCATCGTCCGGGTCTTCCATGCTTTTGCCGGGTGACCGGTCTATGCGACCGGGAGACGGTGGATGAGGTGCTGGGCGGTGTCGACGACGAAGGCGGTGCCGTCGCTGTGGACGGTGACACCGAGCGGCCGCCGCAGACCTGTTCGGGCATCCGCGAAGATGCGGACGAGTCGATCGTGGGTGACGAGGCGGACCCGTCCCCGGTCGGGGTCGGTGACCAGCAGACCGCCCGAGGGGGTGGGCGCCAGCGAGTGGGGTCGACCGACGTCCGCGATCCGGGCCGGGGCTCCGTCGTCGGGGGACGCGCCGTAGAACATCCCGGCTGCCGTGGAGATGATCCCGTCGGCGTCGACAGCCCGCAGCAGGTGATTGTCGGTGTCGGCGAGGTAGACATTCCGTCCGGGCGGGGCCGTGACGTCGTGCGGGCGCCGGAGCTGGGCGAACTGGGCGGGTCCGTGATCTCCGGACAGGCCGGGGACACCCGCCCCCGCCAGCGGTGCCGCCCGCAGATCCGGGTCGATCCGGATCACCTGGTGGCCGCCGGTGTTCGCGACGTACACCAGGCCCGCCGCATCGACGTAGACGCCGTGCGGATGCGCCAGGTTGAGCGAGGTGGCGTGCCGGGCGGCGGGGCCGGCCGGCGGGCCGTGACGGCCGGAGCCGGCGACGGTGACGATCCGACCGTCCGGCGCGACCCGGCGGATCCGATTATTGAAGCTGTCCGCGATGAACAGGGAACCGTCGGGGCCCAGGGCCAGCCCGCACGGGTTGTCCAGCTCGGCGTTGACGGCCGGCCCCCCGTCACCGTGCGGGCCGCTCTTGCCGGAGCCGGCCACGTGAACCGTCCGGCCGTCGCGTTCGATCCGGAGCACCCGGTGGCGTAGCCGTTGGGACACGTATACCGCACCATCCGGCGCGGCGACCACGCTGTACGGGTAGTCCACCCGCAACGGCGCGGACGTGATGTCGGCCGGGCGGAGGTCGCGCCGCGCGGTCCGGTTCAGGGACCGGCGCCGGATCACGCCGGCTGACCATCGGCGTGGTGAGGCGGTGGCTGGTGGCGGGACGGCTGGTGGCGGGACGGCTGACGGCGGAGTGTCCGGCGGTGTGCGGGCTGGCGGTGTGCGGGCTGGTGGACTGCCGCGCGCCGCGTCGCGCACATCGTCGTCGAGCCGCAGCGGCAGCGGGCAGCGGGTGAGCCAGCCCGCACCGAGCGCATGGGCCGTCGCGGCGGCGAGATCCAGGGCGAACGCGCGGGCCGACGGCGGGCGTGCACCGGGCTCCTTGCGCAGCGCCCGGTCCACCACCGCGGCGACTGCCGGCGGCGCGGCGTCCAGTGGTTGCGGCGCGACGCGCAGATGATGGTCCATCAGCTGCGCCATCGATAGCGCCCGGACGAACGGTGGGCGGCCGCTGAGCAGTTCGTAGAGGACGATCCCGAGTGCGTACAGGTCGCACGCCGGTCCCGGCGGCCGGCCGTCGAACTGTTCCGGCGCCATGTAGACGGGGGTACCGACGAGCGTGCTCGGGGCCGCGCCGGAAGCGCCGATGAGCTTGGCGATCCCGAAGTCGGTGACCTTCAGCAGGCCGTCGGCGCTGAAGAGAATGTTGTCCGGTTTGATGTCGCGGTGCAGGATCCCGCCCGCGTGCGCGCATTCCAGCGCGGCGGCGGTCGCCAACCCGATCGCGCAGACGACGTCGACGGTCAGCCCGTTCGCCGCGCGGGCCCGCACGGTGCCGCCCGCCAGCCGTTCCATGACGAGCAGGCACAGGTCCCCGGATTCGACGTAGTCGTAGATGCGGACTACGTGGGGATGGTCGAGTCCGGCCAGCAGGCGCGCCTCCGCCAGGAACCGACCGTGGGCGCCGCCGTCCGCCGCGCTGGTCGACAGGACCTTGATCGCAACGGTTCGACCGAGCCGGCGGTGGCGACCCGCGAGGACGACGGCGTGACCGCCGTGCCCGAGCATGGCGGTCACCTCATAGGCGGGGAGCGCCTCGGCCACCCGGTCGGTGATGAACCGTTCCGGCTCCGGTCCGGTCAGCCGCACGGCGGATCGTAGTCGAGGCCCGGCAGGTACTGTTTCCATTCCTCGCGGGTGAGCGGGTCGCCGGCCCGCGTGCACAGCCGCGTGACGACGCTCGCCGGGTCGAGGTCCCAGACGAATCCGGTCACCTGGTAGGGCGCTCCGACGATGAAGGCGGTGTCCGGGGCGAAGGCGACCGCCGCGAAGCCGTTGTAGCGGCCGCTGAAGGTGGCGTACGGCACCGGGTCGGCCGGATCGGACATGTCCCACAGCCGCACCACGCCGTTCGCGCCGCCGACGCCCGCCGCCATGAGCCGGCCGTCGGAGCTGAACTCGATGGAGTTGACGCCGGCCCCCAACCCGATGATCGAGGGCAGCGCGCGGGGGGCCCGGCGGTCCGTGACGTCCCACAGGGCGACCTTCGTGTCGAAGCTGCCGACGGCGAGGGTCCTTCCGTCCCGGCTGAAGGCGATGGTGATCAGGGCGCTGGTGAAGCCCGTGATCGTGCTGATGCCCGCCGGTCGGTCCGGTGTCGTGATGTCCCACAACCGGATGGTCCGGTCGCTGCTTCCGGACGCCAGGGTGCGCCCGTCCGGGCTGAAACTGACGGTGGCGACGTCGTAGCGGTGCCCTGCGAGGACGGACCGCCCCCGGGGCGTGGCCGGGGCGGAGATGTCCACCAGGGCCAGTCGGGCGCTCGTGCCGGCCAGCGCGAGGGTCCGGCCGTCCGGGCTGACCTCCAGGTCCTTGATCCCGCCGATGCCGGGATGGATGGTGGACAGCAGCCTGGGACGGTGGATGTCGGCGACGTCCCACAGCGTGACCATGCCGTCGAAGTCGGTGGCGTAGTCGAGGCTGCCGGCGATGAGGACCCTGCCGTTCGGGGTGAACCGGACGCTGCCGACCGCGGCGTTGAATCCGGTCAACGTGGCGGCCGGTACCGGCCGATCGGGGTCATGCGCATCCCACAGCCGGACGGTCTGCCCGTAGTCCCCGGTGGCTAGGACCCGCCCGTTCGGATGACCGCCGTCGACCACAGGAAGCGGTGGTGCCCGACCAGCACCGGCCCCGGCACGTCCCACAGGCGCAGGGTGCGGTCGTCGGCACCGGAGGCGAGGGTTCGCCCGTCCGGGCTGAAGGCCAACGCCCACGGCTTCGACGCGTGCGGCAGGACCGCGATGGCGTCGAAATGGCGGGACGGATCGTAGATCTCGACCGCGCTGTTCACCCCCACGGCCACGAGGCCGTCCACGTTGACCGCCACCGCCTCGACCGATCGCACCTCGTCGATGACCTGGAGGGTGGTCGGCCGTCGCGGGTCGGTGAGATCGAAGACCCGCGCGGTGGTGTCGTCGCTGCCGGTCACCGCCGTCTTCCCGTCCGGGCTGATGGCGACCGCACGGACGGCCGTGTTCGCGCTGAGCACGACATTCGGGCCCGCCTCGCCCTTCAGCTCGCTCAGCTCCGCCGGGGCGGCGAGGTCCCGCACGTCCCACAGCAGGGCCCGGCCGTCGTCGCCACCGGTCAGCAGCTCGGTGCCGTCGGGACTGAACGCGACGGCACGGACGTTCGCGGTGTGGGCGGTGATCGCGCCGGCCGGCCGGATCGCGCTCACGTCGGAGACGTCCCACAGCCGCACCTGTGATCCGTACCCGCCGGTGGCAAGGACCCGGCTGTCGGAGCGGAAGGCCAGCCCGTGGATCGAGTCGGAGGCGCCGGGTAACGTCGCCGCGAGCACCGGGTGAGTGGGATCGGTGATGGTCCACAGCCGGACCGTCCGGTCGTCGCTCCCGGTGGCGACGAACCGGCCGTCCGGGCTGAACGCCACGGATTTCACCGCCAGCCGGTGGCCCCTGATCGTGCTGAGCGGGGTGCGGCGGGTGGGGTCCGATGCGGACCACAGGGCGACCGTCCAGTCGTCGCTCGCCGTCGCCACCAGCCTGCCGTCCCGGCTGTAGGCGACCGCGCCGATCGGACGGGTCTGCGTGCCGAGGTGACGGGTGGCGAAGCCGTAGTCGCTCGCGAACGTCGACAGCACGGCGCTGCGCGCCTCCGCCGTCGGCGCCAGGCGGTAGGCGACGGCGCCGAGCTGGGCGGCGGCCAGCGGGTCGGACCTGCGTAGCTGGTCGGCCTGCCGGCCGATCGCCACCGACAGCGCCCGGTCCCGCTCGCCGGCGATCTGGGCCCGTTGCCGGAAGGCGAACGCCATCGCTCCACCGGCGATCAGGGTCAGCACCGTGAGAGCGGCGACGAGCTGGTGCAGCCGCCTGGTCCGCCGGACCTCGGCCCGCCGCGCCGCCTGCTCGGCCGCGAGGGAGGCCGCCAGAAAGTCCCGCGCGACCGGGCTCAGTGCCGTCTGCCGCTGCCCGGCCTGCGCCCACTCCCGGACGGTCGCCAGCCGACTGCCGGCGAACAGGTAGGACGGGTCCCGCCCGCCGTCGTCCCAGGTGGCCGCGGCGTCGGTGAGCCGCTGTCGGGTCACCGCCGCGGCGCGATCGACCTCGATCCACTCGCGCAGCCGCGGCCACGAGCGCAGCAGCGCCTCGTGGGAGATCTCGACGGTGTCGGCGTCCACGGTGACGAGTCGGGCGGCGACCAGCGCGTCGAGGACGGCGGAGACGTTCTGGGCTGACGCCGAGTTCTGGGCTGACGCCGAGTTCTGGGCTGACGCCGACGTGGACAGCAGCTCGGTGCGTGAGACGCGGCGGCGGGTGTCGTCCGTCCCATCCCCGAACTGGATCATCTGTAGCAGGATCTGCCAGGCCGCATCCTGGCCGGCCGCGTCCAGCGTGCCGAAGGTCTCCTCCGCCGTCCGGGCGATGGCCCCCCGTAGACCCCCGGCCCGCAGGTAACCGGCCACCGTCAGAGTGCCGTTCTCGCGTTCCCGCCAGGTGGCGCGCAGCGCGTGCGCGAGCAGGGGCAACGATCCGGGGTCGGCGACGACGCCGTGCTCGTCGGCGCCGATGTCGTGCAGCATCAGATCGACCAGGCCCGGCTCCACCGTGAGCCCTACCGCCTCGGCCGGCTTCACGATGGCGTCGCGCACCTCCGCCGCGGTCATCGGCCCGACCACGACCTGCCCCGTCTGGAGCGCGTCCACCAGCTCCGGATAGGCCGCGCACCAGCCATAGAAGTCGGCGCGGACGCCGATGACGACGACCGCCGGTGGACGGGTGGCCCCGTCCCCGCGGCACGCGGCGACCAGCGCGCGGATGAACGCGCCGCGCTCCTCCTCATCCGCGCACAGGGTGAACGTCTCCTCGAACTGGTCGACGACGATCACCACCCGCCGGGTCGGCGGGGTGGTCCCGCCGGCGGCGGCCGGACGCAGGGCGAGCAGATCCGACAGCGCCCCGACGAAACGGGCGGGTTGCGAGACGACGTCGAGCCGTGCCGCCGCGAGCACGGACAGCCCGGCCGCCTGCGCCACCGTGCGGGCCAGCTCGCGGGCCGGGTGATCCGTGGGTGTCATCAGGACCTGCGGCCAACCGCGGGCGCCCGCCACTGCGCCCCGGGCGAGCGCCGGGAGCAGCCCGGCGCCCAGCAGCGACGACTTTCCCGAGCCGGAGGCACCGACGAGCACCAGCGGACCCGCGCCGTCCAGCCGTTCCTCCAGCCGCGACAGCGCCTCGGCCGTCGCTCGCTCCCGCCCGAAGAACCAGCGCTGCGTGCCGGCGTCGAACGAGGCGAGACCGGGATAGGGGCAGGCGGCCTCACCGGTGGTCCCCCCGCCGTCCGGTGCGCTGGGAAGCCCCGCCGGCTGTCGCGGGGTTGGAGTCACCACCGGGCCGGGGCCGTCGGTGAGCACGGTGGTCGGCGCCGGCTCCAGGTCGGCGATCGGCGGGGTGTGCGCGGCGTTGCCGGCGAGGATCACCCCATCCGACCAGGCAGCGGCGGAATGCAGCACTGCGTTCCCGGCCGCGGTGAGACGTTGGGCGAGCCGCCGGGTCACCTGCCCGACGCTCAGCTCGACCGGGCCGTCCGGGTCGCCGTTGACGAGGAGCCGGACCAGGCCGGCGGACAGCGGCGGTCCGTCATCCGCGGCCGGCCCGGTGTGCGCGGCCAGCGGCGCGGTCAGCACGAGCAGCTCCACGCCGTCGCCGGCCGCGTTGACGCCGCCCCCCGCATCTTCACGAGGACCGGGAACATCCTCGCGAAGACCGGGAACGCGAGGTGGCACCGGCGGGACGGTGGAGTTGGCGACCGTGGTCCGCACCCACAGACCGTCGACGGCGATGAGCCGGGTGGCGGCCCGGCTCGTCGCCATCGTCGCCAGGACCGAGGACAACGGCAGGGCCGTGTAGGCCAGGCGATGGGGACGGCTGTCCGACACGGCCGTCGCCAGATGGATCATCCCGTCGGCGTCGACGAGGACGATGCCGGCGTAGTAGACGAGGAGAGCCTCGGTGGCCTGCTCGACGGCCGCCGCGAGAGCCTCGCCGAGATCGAGCGGGGTCGCCGGGTCGACGACCGTGCGCAGGCTTTCCTCGGCCAGCCCGCAGCGCTCCACGAACACATCGCCGACCGCCGCCACGGCCCGCGCTACCACGGCGCCGACCTCGCCCGCCCGGCCGGCGCCGGGTCCACCGAGCCCGCCCGTGCCGACGACGAGAACCCGCGCACCGGCGGATCCCAGAACCAGCCGCGACGTCCGCGACGTCGATGAACGAGCCACAGCTCTCGCCCTGCCCCCCGTGCCCGACATAAGCGGCCAGATGCCCCCGACCAGGTCATCCAGCTGGCGCATCAACCATAGATCAATCCGACGGCGCCCGGGCGGAATGCCGCGGAACCCGAACGTTATCCTCGGGGCGCGGCTGAGTCTGACCGTGCCAGTGCGTTGTCGCTGTGCTATGAGCAAGCCCCCCATGTCCGGCTGTTCCGGGCGAGGTCGCATCATCTGCGCGGTGAGCGAGAGCGCGGAGCTGAGCGCAGATGCGGTCGCCACTGAGGGCATCCCGCGACGATCATCTTCCGCTGCGGGGCCGGTCTCCGCGCCCGGCGGCCCGGCGGCGCTGGTGCCGGCGCCGGCGGCCGGCCACCAAACCCGCGCCGGGGTCGGCAGGCCGTCCGTTGGGGAGCCGTCCCTCAAGGAGCCGTCTGCCGAGGGACCGTCCGTCGAGGAGCCGGATCTTTCCTCGGCGGTGAGCGGGGCACGCCGCGGTGACGAGGCGGCCTTCAGGCTGCTCTACCGGACGATCCAGCCGGGTCTGTTGCGGTACCTGCGGGTACTCGTCGGTGACGAGGCCGAGGATGTCGCGTCCGAGGCATGGCTGCAGATAGCCCGGGACCTGCCGTCATTCCGCGGTGACTTCGACGGGTTTCGCGGCTGGGCAGCCACGATCGCGCGTCATCGCGCGCTCGACCAGCTGCGCCGGCGATCTCGCCGCCTGCGCGGTGACGTACCGGTCGAGACGGTGATGACGGAGATGGCCGCGCCCGATGACACCGCCGGCGAGGCGTTGGAGGCGATGTCCACCGAGGCCGCCATGCGCCTGATCGCGGGCCTGCCGTTGGACCAGGCGGAGGCGGTGCTCCTGCGGGTGGTCATGGGGCTGGACGCGAAGACCGCGGGGCGGGTTCTGGGCAAGCGCGCCGGCGCGGTCCGCACCGCGGCGCACCGGGGGCTGCGCAGGCTCGCCGAACAGCTCGGTGATGGTGGGGTCACCGGGGTTGGTCGACCGGAGGCAGGTGAACCAGGTGAACCAGGTGAACATGGTCGGGGTGGCGGCGCGCGGCGATGACCATGGGCTCCGGCCAAGTGCAACACGGCCAGGTGTAACACCGGTGAGGGCTTCGACGCTGAAGGACGTGAGATGAGCACACACCGACCCCGTCGGATCGGCCGGGGCGCCGCGGCGCGGATGCTTCGCGGCGGCCCGGTCAATGCGGGGGCCGGTGCGGATCCCCTTGCCGATCTGCTCGCCGCCGTGGCCGCTCCGGCCCGCGAGGGCGAGCTCGACGGTGAGGAAGCGGCTGTGGCCGCTTTCCGGGAGGCGCGTCTCGCTCACGTCACCCAGCCGCGGAGAGAGCCCATGTCCAAGTTGTTGCTCGCGAAGTTCCTGACCGCGAAGGTCGCCGCCGTGGCGGTCGCGGCCACGGCCGTCGGAGGCGTCGCAGCCGCCGCCGGCACAGGAGTACTGCCCGTCCCCGGTGTAGGTGGCAGCGCCGCTGTGTCCCCGGTGGCTACGCCCTCCGCCGAGGTGACCGCGCCGCGGGTGTCGGTGCCGAGCGCCGGTGCGTCCGTCTCGGCGTCCCTGCTCGCGCTGTGCCATACCTACACGGCCGACGCCGGCGCGGCTCTCAGTTCCCCGAACCTGAACGCACTGGTCACTGCCGCTGGCGGCAGTGACCAGGTCGGCGCCTTCTGCGCGAAGGCCCTGCGGGCCGAGGCCGAGGCCGGCGCGGGTGTGGGTGCGGCCGCCGGGCCGGGCGGCACGGGTGCCGGCGCGCGGGTGCCGGGTGCGGGTGTGGGTACGACCGCGGGGC
>NZ_CDWWXA010000122.1:0-14525 GCF_977971845.1 Frankia sp. CeCAU1
GGTGGGGCCGCGGGGTCGGCGGCGGTCTCCGCGCGGCTGCGTGGCGCCCCGAACACCCCGACGGCGCGGTGGCGGCGGATCTGGGCGGCGACCGAGCCGGCGCCGCGCCCCGGGTCGCGTTCCCCCTGGCGGCGTTAGAACCGGGCCGCGGCTTGGCCCGGCGAGGTCGAGGATGGCCAGAGCGCGGGGCCGGTCTGCGCGAGATGGGCCAGGTAGGCGCGCGGGGACACCACGCCGGTCTCCTCTCACTTCTCCTACGCCGACGCCCAGGGCCGCCCATGACAAGCGAACTTGACTTGATGGAAAGTCAACTTTACAGTCATGACATGACCGATGACATGGCTGATGAGACGCGGCGGGACAACGTGACACGCGCCGCCCGCAGGGCGGTCTTCCTGGACGGTCTCCCCGTCGCCACCCTCGGCGGGATCGCTCTGGCCCTGGGCGGCGGCCCCGACCAGACCGCCGCCCAGAAGGCCTGGTGGCTGGGGGCCAGCGGCGCGTTCACGCTCGCCGTGGCATGGGTACTGCTGCGCGCCTTCCGCCGCGCCGACGAGTACCAGCGCAAGATCCAAGTGGAGAGCATGGCGATTACCTTCGCGGCAGTCCTGGTAGGGCTTCAGCTAGCCGCCCTGCTCGACGCCGCCGGCATCGTCCAGCTACGCCAGCTCGCCCAGATAATCACCATCGGCGGCGTGGCGATGTGGCTGCTGATCGCAGACCTGCGCACCCGTCTACGCCGATGAAGAACCGGCTGCGCGTGCTGCGGGCGGAACGCCGGTGGAGCCAGGCCTACCTGGCCGACCGATGCCGGGTGTCCCGGCAGACCATCAACGCAATCGAGACCGAACGGTACGACCCCAGTCTTCTCCTGGCATTCACCCTCGCCGACATCTTCAGCCTGGCCATCGAGGAGATCTTCATCCCCGGCCGGTCAGGGACAACCACCGCCACCGATCGGCCCTGAGCTCGACCTCGGCCAACGCGCCCCAGTCACTCCAACATCGACACCCCGCTCCGTCGACAGATCGCCGATCACCGGCCCGCTCCCCCGCTCCCCCCGGCACCACCGGTGACCACAGCGGTCCTGCCCTCCACCGCAAACAGCTCACCCGGACCAGCAACCTCGGGCCGCGCCCATGCCTCCTGCATGCCGCATCCCGCACTTCACGCTGCTGGCGTAGCCCCAGCAGTCGGGACGCTGGCCGAAGACCGGCGGCTGATCCGCCGGATCGTCAGGCGCCGGGCGCCGGGCGCCGGGCGCGGGTGAGCAGGCCGAGAAGCGCCAGCGCGGCGAGGGCCATGACGACCAGGCCGTACCCGCGGGCGGTGGGCAGCAGCCCGTGGTGGGTGACCAGGTAGCCGGCGACGACCGCGGGGACGCCGAAGGCGAGGTAGCACAGCACGTAGACGGTCGAGAGCAGGCCGGCGCGTTCGTGCGGGGCGACCAGGGGGATCAGGACGCGCAGGCCGCCCTGGAAACCGGCGCCGAGACCGATACCGGCCAGCGTGGTGCCGGCGAAGAACGTCGGGGTGGAGGGAAGGTCCGCGCCGAGCAGGGTGACACCGACGCCGACGAGCAGGCCCAGGGCGCCGAGGAACATCACGGTACGGGCAGCGGTGCCGCGCACGAGCAGCACCGTCAGGGCCGCGGTCACGGTGAGGGCGAAGACCGCGAGACCTCCCAGCACGACCCAGCGGGAGTCGACGACGAGCCGGGCCAGGCTCGGGCCGAGGGAGAGGTAGAACCCGCTCAGGGCCCAGGATGCGACCAGGCAGGGCGCGGCGATCAGCAGGTCGCGGCGGGCGGCGGCGGGTACGCCGATGGTCGGGCGCAGCGACGCGAGCGCTCCGGGGATGCGCGGTGCGGTCTCGGGCATCGCCGCGACCCCGACCGCCTGGGCGAGCACGATCGCGCACAGCACCAGGTAGACCAGACGGGTGGGAGCGGGCAGGTAGGCCACGAGCAGACTGGACCCGAGGGCGCCCAGGGCCAGGCCGGTGAACGGGCCGACTCCGTTGGCCAGGGTGCCGCGGGCCCGGTCGAGGTCGAGCAGGCCGGCGCCGAGGGCGCCACTGGCGGCGCCGGTCGCCAGGCCCTGCAGAACGCGGCCGACGGTCAGTTCCCCCACCCCGCCGGCGGTGGCGAACACCGCCAGGGCGGCGGCGAGCAGCAGCGAGGCGGCGAGCAGCACCGGACGGCGCCCGATGTGGTCGGAGAGGGCTCCGACGGTGAGCAGCGCGGCGAGGACGGCCAGGGCGTACACGGCGAACACGACGGTCACGGTGATCGGGGAGAACCCCCAGCGGGCCTGGTAGACCGGGTAGAGGGGGGTGGGGGCCGAGGACGCGGCGAGGAACGAGCCGATCATCGACGTCTGCAGGAGGAATCCGGCGCGCGGGGACAGCCTGCCCCGGTGGGGCGCCGCGCCCGGGTCGGACGGGGCGTCGCGGGCCGCGCCCTGCCGCGGCAGGGCCACCGCCGGTACCGGGGCGGTGGCCGAGGACGGGGTCCCGTAACCGGCGGCGCCGGTCTGGCCGGTCTGGCCGGCGGGAAGGCCGGTGGCGATGGGTTGGGAGGACATCGGGTTTCCCTTCACCGGACAGCTAAAGCTAAGATTTTGCGTTAGCGCCAGACGGTACCCTCGGCCCGGCGTTAACGCAAAGGATGTGCGTTAGGCTGGATGCGTGAGTCCGTCCGAGGGTCCGCGGCCCGGGGGGCGTAGCGCGCGGGTCCAGCAGTCCGTGCATGCCGCGGTGCGCGCGCTGCAGGCCGAGCGGGGTCGGCACGAGATCACGGTGCCGCTGGTCGCCGCCCGGGCGGGGGTGACCGCCTCCACCGTCTACCGGCGCTGGGGGGATCTGACCGAGCTGCTCGCCGACGTCGCCGCCGAGCGGCTGCGCCCGGAGACCCCGCCGGTGGACACCGGGTCGCTGCGCGGCGATCTGGCCGCCTACTGCGAGCAGTACCTGGAGGAGATGTCCTCCCCCGCGGGCCGGGCGTTCCTGTGCGACCTGGTCGCTTCCTGCGGCGACGACCGGCCGGCGTGCCGCTGTGACCTGTACATCCGCGAGCAGATCGGGATCATCGTCGAACGGGCCGCGCGTCGCGGTGAACCCACCCCCGGGGTTGGTGAGATCGTCGAGGGAGTCATGGCGCCGATGATGTACCGCATCCTGTTCGTCGCCGACCCGGTCGATCTCGCCGACGCCCGCCGGTTGGTGGACGCCCTGCTCGCCCGCGGCGGTGGTCAGCCGCGCGGGTAGCCGAGCCGGGTGTTGTACTCCTGGACCGCCGAGGCGGAGCTGACCATGGCGATCACCCACACGATGAACCACACCGGAACGGTGATGATCAGTGTGATGATGAAGAAGGAGAACATCCACAGGAACAGGTCGGCGATCAGAAGCACGACACCCGTGGTGGTCCTGCCGGCGTAGATGTGGCCCACGCCCAGCCACAGGAAGGTCAGCAGCAGCGCGACCGCGACCGACTTCGGCGGTACCGGCGGGTAGCCCTGGCCCGGGCCGGGACCCGGGAAGGGTTGCGGCGGGCCGATCGGATACGGCGTCGGACCCGGCCCGCCGGCCTGGCCGTGAGGCGGCGGCTGTCCGTACGGCTCGTATCCGGCCGGCTCGTAGTATCCGGCCGGCCCGGGCTGCTGCGGCTGCCGGTGCGGATCGTCCCACCCTGTCATGTGACCCCCGATCTTGTCGGTGCACACTGTAACAGGATCATCCGGTTACGTGAATGGACCGGAATACCGGAACCGCGACCGGCCTCCCCGACCTTCAGGAATGTGACATTCACCACACAAAGATCGTTATGTGGATAAACCTGTCGACAAGCCGGTGGGTAACCTGCCGCGGCCCTGTGGATGCCCTGTGGGGCAATGCTGATTCCGGATTCGCCGAGAAGTCAAGATGTTGCGGTGCGTACCGGCCGCGATATCACTGGAGTATGGCTCTGGCGCATCTGACTTCTCGTCCGACCACCACCGCCCGGCCCGCCGTGCCGGGCAGCGCGCCCGCGCTGCCGCCCAGCGTCGCCCGGGTCGCCGCCCGCACCCGGCTGTCCGCCGAGCTACTGGCGGCGATCCTGGAGGTCGAGCGGCGCACGCGGGCCACCCTCGAGGACATCGAACGCGCCGACGCGCTGGCCGAACGGCTGCTCGTGCGCCGCGGTGCGCGGCTGCGCGCCGCGGCCGGCCGCCCGGCCGGGTGACCTGCTCCCCCGGGCTCGGCTCAGGCGGCGCCGGCCCGCCGCGAGGCGCGCTCGGCGTGCGCCGAGGTGAGCATCAGGATCTCGTTCATCCTCAGGGCGAGCACCCGCGACGGGCGCTTGTCGAGGATGTCCTCCACCTCGAGGAGAGCGGCTTGGGCCACCGCGGGATCGCGGCGCAGCGTGGTGGCGGCGAGCGACGCCAGCGCCCAGCCGCGGTCGAGGGTCGCCGGGGTGGTCAGGTCGATCGCGGTGTAGGCGGCGGACCGCGCCCCGGGCATCCCGAGGCGGGCCATCGCGTCGGCGACGACGCAGGCCTCCCGGACCTCGTCGAAGGGGGGCCAGCCGGGATGGCGCAGGCCGAGCACGGTCGGCCGGTGGCGCAGCCGGTTCAGGGCGGCGTCGAGGGCTGCCTCGTCGCCGGTGGCCGCGGCGGCGGTGACCTGCACCGCCGCCGCCCAGCCGTGCAGGTAGGGATGGTCGACGGCGGCCGCCTTGGCCGCGGCGTCGCGGGCGGCGGCGTAGCGTCCGGTGACGAAGGCGATCGCCGCGTCCAGGCTGTGCGCGGTGCCGGTGAGCAGCCGGTCGTCGAGCTGGGCGGCGAACTGCTCGGTGAGGGTCGCGAACCGCCGCGCCGAGGTGTCGTCGCCGGTGTCGACGGCCAGCATCCCGAGGGAGAACGACAGGTAGCCGGCGACCCGGGTCAGTTCGGCGTGCACCGTCGGGGACAGCCGCCGTCCCAGGGCGGCCTGGACCCGCCGCCAGTCGGCGATGACCGGGCCCACCAGCGTCGTGTGCGGGGCGGAGAACAGGGTCGTGGCGTACCGGTGCAGCCGGTCGTCGAGTTCGGTGAGCGTCACCGGATCGGGATCGGCGAACGTGATCTCCCGGGAGAGTACCGCCGCGGCCCGTCCGGCGGACGCCAGACCGAGCCGGTCCGAGGCCCGGGTGGGCGACAGTTCCACGCCGTTCATGACCATCCCCTCACGTTCCGCACCGGCGCCTCGTGGCGCACCGGTCACAGCCCGGCGACGGATGTCCGACCGGGCGGGGACCATGCTTCGTTGCGTCGTCCCGTGGCTGGGGCCGCCGCCGGTCGGCACGGCCGGCCGTACGCCGATGATGCTGATGAACCCGCACGGTTCACCCCAGTGCGTAGCTGATCCGGCAAACACTGTGACCAGTCGCAAGCTACCGCGCAAGAGGGGGGTGGTGTACAGCGGTTTGACAGATTGATCAGAGTCTGCTCCTGGTCTGCCCCGGACAGTTCGGACGTTCCCGATGATCGAGCTCGGGGTCCGTCCCCGCCGTGCCCGCCCCCGCCGGTGAGGTGGTCGCGGCGCAGGTCAGGCAGGTCGGGGGTGCGGTGTTCCCGGTCGTCGAGCCATCGGTCCAGATCCTGTTCCCTCGACGCCCCGCCGTCGCAGCCAACCCGCGATCCGTCGGATAACTCACAGGCGGATAACTCACCTGCCAGGGCAAGCCGCGCCTCCCCGTGGCCGGGCCACCCTGCCGCTAGGGAGAACTGTGGGAGGGAGAGGCAGTGGGTTTCCGCGGGCAGACCGCACTGATCACCGGTGCGTCGACGGGCATCGGCGCCGTCTTCGCCCGCGAGTCCGCCGCCCGGGGCGCCGACCTCGTGCTCGCCGACCTCGTGCTCGCCGACCTCGTGCTCGCCGCGCGAGGTGAGGACCGGTTGCGCGCGAACGCCGCCGAGATCACCCGGCGCAACGCGCTGCTGGCCCGGGGTGGGCGGCTGCTGCCGCGGCGGGCGCTGATCCGGATCGCCGAACGCGCCGTCCGCCCGGCCCCGGGCGGCTCTCGCGGGTAGGACCTCGCCGGTAGGCCGGGCGGTTTCGGGATCATCCTCACCCGGTCAGCCAGCGCCACCACGGGCGGAGAGCGGTGCGCAAAGCCCGCTCTCCGCTGACCGCGGCGGTCACCCCCCGGCGCAGGTCCGGCTCCGCAGCAGGCCGAGGCACATATGGGTGTTGCCCTCGATCGAGATCCGCGTCGTGCGGGCGAACCGGAGCGCCAGGGGAACCTGTTCGGGGTCGTAGCGGCGCCCGTCGTGGTCGACCAGGACGACGTCCCGCGGGTCGCTGCCGAGCCCGAGCGAGGCGCGTCGACGTACCAGTGCGACCGTGAGGTTGTCGTCCGGCAGGTCCCCGAGCCGGATCTCCCCCATATCCGACTCGGGGAGCTCGGGGTGGGCTCGCAGGTAGGCAGCGAGGCACCGCTCCACCGCGGCCGTGTGCGCCTTGCGGCGGAACGTGGTGCGTAGCTCGTCGAGCGAGTCGTCGGACTCATGGCCGAACGTCCCTCGGTACCCGGCGTCGGCGGCCAGGCCGCGGTTGATGAGGCCGGAGTCGTGGTGCTCGTCGAGCTGCACGACCACCTGCCGGTCCCCGGCGACCGCGACCAGGATGTCCTTGGCGTCGGAGGCCATCAGGTAGGCGAAGGTGGGCGAACAGAAGGCCGTGGGCAGGCGCAGGTGCACCTCGATCCGGGCGTCGTCGACCGACACCGAGTGCACGAACCCCAGATCGGTGATCGGCTCGTCCAGCTCCGGGTCGACGACCTGGTCCAGCTGCCGTCGTACGTCGGCCTCGGTCAGGACGGCTGACGCGACGGTCATCACGCGCCTGCCAGCTGCAGCTCGGCCGGCACCGGGAGGTCGTACATCTTGGCGGCGTTGAGCCCGAGGATCTTCTTCTTCTGCTCCGTGGTGATGGGTGCGTACCCCATGTCCTCGGGGAACTGCCAGGCGACGAAACTCTCGATGAGCCACTTGGGCGTCCAGATCGCGTAGTCGGAGGAGAACTGGATCTTGTCCTCGCCGATCCAGTAGAGAAGTTCGCCCATGACCTGGGCGAAGTAGCGCGGCTTCGAGTACATGAAGTGCATGACCACCGCGAGTCCGCCGTATACGTTGGTCTCCTGGGTCGCGATCCAGCAGAAGTCCTCCAGCCGGGGCATCCCCACGTGCTCCACAATGAAGTTCAGGTCTTCGAAATCGCTTGCGACGTGGTCGATGTCGGCGACGTCGAACGCGTCGCGGTCCAGCGGCTTGATGGTCGGGCCCTTGTGGACGTGGATGTTCTTGATGCCTAACTCCTGGCAGGCCTCCAAGTACCGATAAGCCCAGGGATCGGTCAGCTTCCATCCGCGCGAGCCGCCTTTCCACTCCGCGGTGTAGAGCTTGACCCCCTTGAGACCGAACCTCTCGGCGTCGGCGCGGAGCTGGTCGAGGCCGGCCCCGCCGTTGCGCGGATCCCAGTTGTGGTTGTAGGTCAGCTTGTCGGGGTGGGCCTGGGTGAGCGCGAACGCCTCTTCGGTCTGCCCGAACCCGTTGGTGTAGAACTCCCCGAGGTAGGCGGGTTGGAAGATGGCGTGGTCGACGTACCCGGTCTCGAACACATCCTTCATCAGCCGCTCGCCGCCCTGGTAGAGGTACTCGTCGTACTCCCACATCTCCGACGCCGGGGTAAAGCTCGTGTGGTAGGCGTAGAAGCAGTCGATGAACTGCTTGCCGTGGACGTTGCGCTGGTTCTCCGGGCGCCCGTCCCACAACGCGATGTGGGCGTCCACGATGAAGTAGTTCTCACCGTCCTTGGCGTACATCCTGGTCCTCCTCCGGCCCACGGCCATCGCGGGCCTGTCGGGAGGCTAGTGCCCGCGTGGGGGGAGAGGTCCCGGGGTCGATGTCTCATTGTGGGATGACCGAATGTCCCAAACTGAGACACGCGCGGCCGTGCCAGGGACGAGGCTGGCGCCTACGCTTATGACCTGGATCACAGCAGGGCTTTCAGGGAGTGTCATGCCCGACGACGTCATCCCGGCACGTGCCCGCGGGTTCGCGGCCGAGGCGCGCGCGGGGCGCGACCACACCCGGTCGGACGTCTCCTGCCGGCTGATGGCCTCCTGGCAGCGCAGCGAGGAGTACGGCGTCTCCCTCGACGACGTCGACCCGGTCTTCTCCGGCACGATCGACCAGAGCTCGCTGTTCTACGACAGCGGCCGCGAGGTGCTGGCCGGCCTCCACCGGACGCTGGCCGCGGAGCCCGTCAGCCTGATGTTGACCGACGCGGACGGCTTGGTGCTCAACCGTCTCAGCGGGGACACCAGCCTCCTGCGCGCGCTGGACCGGGTCCACCTCGCGCCGGGCTTCTCCTACGCCGAGCGGGTGGTGGGTACGACGGGACTCGGGCTCGCGCTGGCGGACCGCGCCCCGTCCCTGGTGCGGGCCGAGGAGCACTACGCCGTCGGGCTGTGCTGCTACACCTGCGCCGCGGCGCCGGTGCTCCACCCAGGGACCGGACGCCTCGAGGGCTCGGTCAACCTGACGACCTGGTCGGAGTCGTCGAGCAACCTGCTGCTCGCGCTGGCTGAGTCCGCCGCGCAGCACACGACGGACCTGATGCGGTTGCGGTCCGGGGGCGTCACGGGTGGCCGCCCGCGCCCACGCGGCGAGGTGTTCCGGGTGGAAAGCCCGCGCGCGGAGCCCGGGGCCGGCAGTCTGCACGACCTCTCCGGCTCCTGGCGCCGTGCGGTGTCACTGGCAGAGGCGGGCCTGCGCGACGGGCGGGTCGTGGCCTGTGTCGGCGAGCCGGGCAGCGGCCGTACGACGGCGCTCGCGCAGGCCCTGCGCCGGGCCTTTCCGCGCTACCGCATCCTGGCCGCGAGCAACCCGGCAGCGGCGGACGTCGAGCCGTGGCTGTCCCTGTGGACCCCGGAGCTGACGAAGGCGAGCACGGCGGTCATCGTGCGCGACGTCGACCTGCTCCCCCTGTGGGTGGCCGAACAGGTGCGGGACCGGGTGCTCAGGGCCCGGGTCGAGGCGCGATCGGGCGCAGCCGACCCGGCGGGCTGCCTGCCCTTCGTGATCACGGTGGAGCGGTTCGAGGATATCCCGGCCGCACTGCGCGCGATCGTTGACGGGATCGTCCCGGTCGCACCGCTGCGCCAACGGCCCGAGGACATCGGGCCGTTGGCGCGGGTGGCGGCCCTGCGGGCACGGGGCCGCGAGGTGGATCTGACCCCGGCGGCCGAACGCGCCCTGTCCGACCATCGTTGGCCGGGCAACGTCGAGCAGCTGATGCAGGTCGTCAAGAAACTGGCTCGCCGCCACGACCCGATCGACGTCGGACACCTCCCGGCCGAGGTGCTCTCGCACGGCCGCCACCGGCTGACGCGACTGGAGACGTTCGAGCGGGACGAGATCGTGCGGGCTCTGAACGACCCGTCCCTCACCATGGCCGAGGCAGCCGAGCGGGTCGGCCTGAGCCGGTCCACGCTCTACCGGCGGATCGCCCAGTACGGCATCCGGGTCAGGTAGCCGCTCAGCCCGGACTCACCGGGCCGCGACCACGTAAGGATCACTGTCACTGGAGTACTAGATCAGCACCTGGCGCTGTTTTCCGTTCCGATGTTCCTCATGCCCCGGCCAGGGGTGAGGAGGGGGGTGAACAGGAGGAGGGATGCCGCGGTGAGGCCGACGATTGCCAGGCGGGGCCCGGTGGCGCCGGCGGCGAGGTGGACGGCGAGGGTGACCATGGCCACGCCGAGGGCGGTGCCCAGGCCGCGGGTCATGTTGACCAGTCCGCCGCCGGTACCCGCCGCGTGGGCCGGGATCGCACTCATGATCGTGGTGTTGTTGGTGGGGGTGTAGACGCCGATGCCGAGGCCGAGCACGGCCATCGGGGGGATCAGCCAGGGTGCGGACAGTGGCACGGCGAGTGCGGCGGCGAGTGCCATCGTGCAGGTGACGGCGCCGAGCGCGTAGCGGCGGCGGTCGCTCCACCGGTCGGGTAGGACCGCCCCGGCGCCGCTGGCGGCGAGCGCGAAGCCTCCGGGCAGGGCGGTGAGGACCAGCCCGGCGTGCAGGGGGGAGGTGCCGCGGTCGGTGAGGACGACGGGGACCAGGACGAGCGGGCCGAACAGGACGAGGTAGCCGCACAGCGCGCCGACGAGTCCCCCCGCGAGGGCAGGGATGCGAAGGAGGCGCAGGTCGATCAGGGGTGCCGGCGCGCGGCGTTCCCGTTGGACGAGGCCGTAGCCGGCGAGCGGGGCGAGGATGGCGAGGATGGCGGTGGCCGCGGAGGGCAGGTTCAGGCCGGAGACGGCCGAGACGGCCAGCAGCAGGGTGGTGGTGGCGGTGGCGAGGAGGGCCAGGCCCGGCCAGTCGAAGGGGGCAGGGTCGGTGCGCTGGCGGGTGCGGGGTAGCAGGTAGTAGCCGGCGATGAGGGCGATTGTCCCGACGGGGACGTTGATGGCGAACACCCAGCGCCAGCCGAGGGTGGTGACCAGGGCTCCGCCGAGGGTGGGGCCGAGAGCGAGGCCGAGGGCCTGGGCGGCGGCCTGGACGCCCAGGGCGGCGCGCATCCTCGGGCGGGGTGCGCTGGTGGCGACAAGGGCGACGCTGTTGGCCTGCAGCATCGCGGCGCCGACGGCCTGCGCGACGCGGGAACCGATCAAAGCGGCGAGGCTGGGAGCCAGGCCACAGGCGGCCGAGGCGGCGATGAAGACGAGGAGTCCGTAGAGGTAGAACTGTTTGCGGCCGTGGGCGTCGGCGAGCCGGCCGACGGGCACCAGCAGGGCGACCAGGGTGAGCAGGTAGGCCAGGGAGACCCAGGTGACTGCGGCGAGCGGGGCGTGGAACTGTGCGCACAGCGGCCCGTAGGCCAGGGTGACGATGCTGGCGTCGAGTTGGCCCATGAACGCGCCGAAGCACACGGTGGCGACCGCCAGCCACCAGCCGCCCGGCAGGTCGCGGACCGCGCGCGGGCGGGCCCGCTCGTGGGCCAGCAGCGACATCAGGGTGTTGCGGGACGCGGAGGTACGCACGCCCGGGTCCATGGCTACCTGTTCCTCCAGCGGAAGCCGCTCACGGCAGGGCGCGGCTCCCCAGCTCTGTCTGTGACAGATAAACTCTGTTTCAGACAGAGTAGGCCGGTGCGGGGGCGAATGCCAGGCCGG
This sequence comes from Frankia sp. CeCAU1, assembly GCF_977971845.1. NCBI lineage: Bacteria > Bacillati > Actinomycetota > Actinomycetes > Frankiales > Frankiaceae > Frankia > Frankia sp. CeCAU1. The sequence continues at coordinate 11,201 of NZ_CDWWXA010000122.1, forward strand.
CCGCTGGAGGTGGGCACGCGGCGTTGGTGGCCGGCGGTGTAGGCCGCGACGTACAGGGCGAACAGCCTTCCCCGGCGAAAGGCCCAGCGCCGGTCGGCGGCGAGCAGCAGCACGCCGAGGTCCTGAAAGTAGTTACCCACCGTCCGATCGCCTGCGCCAGCACCAGCCCGGGCGCGGCGGCGTCCGCGAAGCCGGCGGGCGTGATCCCGCAGCGGCGGCAACCGGTCCGGCACGCCTCCCGAGGAACCTGCGGTCAGGGTCCGCCGGTGGCGACGGAGGACGGGTCGGCCGGGCGGCGGTCATCGAGCTGTTCGACCAGGCGTGACAGGGCCGGCAAGGCTTCGACAATAACGGCCTGGTCGGCGGCGGCGAGCCGGCCCAGTGCGTCGCCGAGCCTGCGTTCGTGGGCCTCGCGCCACCCCTGCAGATGGCGGGTACCGGTCTCGGTCAACGACACCCGGGCCGCGCGCCGGTCGGCCGGGTCGGTGACCCGCCGCAGAAGATCCGCGTCCGACATCTGTTGCACCAGGGTGCTCACCGTATTCGGAGCCAGGTGGAGCAGGCCGGCGAGCTCGCCCACCCGCGCGCCATCGCGTTCCTGCAGGCATTGCAACAACTCCACCTGGGCCATCGGCAGGGCCTCCCACGGGTAGTCGCTGCGGATACTCGTCCGCAGCACCCGCCGAAGTCGAGTGACGACCTCGGTCAACGCCCGCGCGTCCCGCTCCAGCCGTAGCTGCACCACCACCCCGACAGGATAGCTGGAAAAGGGCCGGTTTCACCGGTCGGATCAGCAGGTTCTCCACGCCGACGATCGCCTGGCGGGATCATCGCCCGCGCCGGCCACGATCCGCCCTCAGGGGGCGGTCAGTACGCGGGGGCCGTCCTCGGTGATCGCGACGGTGTGCTCGGCGTGGGCGGCGCGGCTGCCGTCGGCGGTGCGCAGCGCCCAACCGTCTGGGGCCGTGCGGCAGTGGTCGCGACCGCCGGCGAGGAACATCGGCTCCAGGGCGAGGACCAGGCCGGGACGCAGCAGCATGCCCCGACCGGGCCGGCCGTCGTTGGGAACACCGGGGTCCTCGTGCATGCGCCGGCCGATGCCATGGCCGCCGAAGCCGCGCGGGATGCCGTAGCCGGCTGCCCGCCCGACCCGGCCGATGGCGTGCGCGATGTCGCCGAGGCGGCCGCCCGCGACCGCGGCGGTGATGCCGGCGGCCGGCGCGCGGCGGGTGGTCTCGACGAGGTCGGCGTCGCCCGGTCGGGGGGTGCCGATGCAGAAGGTGACGGCCGCGTCGCCGACCCAGCCGTCGAGCTCGGCGCCGCAGTCGACGCTGAGCAGGTCGCCGTCGCGCAGCGGGGTGCCGTCCGGGATGCCGTGCACGACCGTGTCGTTGACCGAGGTGCAGATGACCGCGGGGAACGGGGTCGGGGCGAAGGGCGGCTGGTAGTGCAGGAAGGCCGGCTCGGCCCCGGCGTCGCGGATCACCGCGTGCGCGGTGTCGTCGAGCTCGCGCAGGGTGACGCCGGCTGCGGCGGTGGCGCGTACCGCCGCGAGGGCGCGGGCGACGACCGCCCCGGCCGCGGCCGTCGCCTCGATCGCCGTGCCCGACTTCAGTTCGACCATGGGTTGCTCCGTCGCCCGCCGTCGGTTGGGGCTGAGAAACCTCGGGAAGAAAGATTCGTGTTTGTCCTCTGAGTCGCTGAAGATTACCGGTGGCGGGGAGCCACACGGCACGACCGTGGACGCGGGGCGTATCCGGAGAACACGCGATCCCCGGCTCCGGTAGGTCAAAGCTGATGAGACGTCAAGGTCGCCGGCCGGTGGACCCGGTATTGAGCAGCGTTTCCCGGACTGTCTGCAGGAAGTGGGCTGGGCCGGCCTGGTCTGTCCAGCTGTCGCGGTAGGCCAGGGGAATGGGCGAGTTGCCGAGGTAGGTGGCGCGTAGGGCACGGGTGACCAGCGTCCCGGCACCGGCACCGGCACCGGCACCGGCAGAGCCGGCCGCGGCGGCTACGGTGTCGGCGGCGAGCTCCGTTTCTGTGCCGCCGGCGAAGGTGTAGGTGTAGGTGATGACGATGTGGACAGTGCCGTCGGCCGGGTCGGCGCTTATGGCGGGGTCGGTGGTCATCTGCCAGATGACTCCGGGCTCGTCGCGGGTGACCGTCCACTCGACCTCGACGGTCGTGTCCGGGGCGACCTCGATGACGTCGACGAACCGTGCCCCCACCGGCACCGGGCGGTCGGTGTTCTCCTCGCGGACCGCCTTCGTCGCAGCGAAGGTGCCGACCCAGTGGTCGGGAGTTGCCATGAAGGCGTAAATCTCCGCTGCGGACAACCGAGCGCAGCGCGCCGAGAATGGCCAGGTCCTGAACAGCTGCTCTGAACGGTTGTCCTGAGGGCAGTGGGGTGACCGCGTAGTACGTCAACAACACCAGTGGCGCGAGCCGATGCTGATCAAAGGTGGTCCGCTCGACCACCCAGCCAACCTGGTCCGCGGTCACGCGGAAGCGCCGCCATCCCGATCCGGCGTGCCATGCCGGGCGATCGCGACCGTCGCCCGCCGGCCGGCGCGTTTGGGTACGAGCAGGACCGGCTGTGGCATGGCCGTTGCCGGGGGCAGGGTGGCCGTTGCCGGGGACGGGGGGACAGCGAAGGGAATCAGACAGGCAGCCTCGGCGACGCTCGGGGTGCCGAGCGCGGCGTGGGCGGCGGCACCGGGATGGGGCACGTCGACGGTGGCGAGCAGGGCGGCGGGATGGCCCACCAGCGGCCAGCCGTGGTGGCGGGCGGCGGCGATGACGCCCGGTTCGTCCCGGCGGGCCTCGACCGTCGCCATCCGGCGCACCGCGCTCGCCGGCGCCGCGAGGTCGTGCAGCGCCGCCTCGACCAGCTCCAGGATCTCCGCCGCCGTCACCCCGGGCCGTGCGCCGACACCGACGACCAGCCTCCCGTCCCCCGGTTCCGCTCCGGTCACGCCGCGCCGGGCTGGATCCGGCCGGGTGGGCCGGCGGGCTTCGGGGCGCGGACGCGGGGTGCGGCGCCGGCGGTGTCCCGGCCGTCCTCCCGGCGGGCCGCGCGGGCGGCGGCGAGCAGGCGGGTGGCGGCGCCGGGCCGTCCAGCCCAGTGCAGATGCAGGTAGGAGGCGTGCACCCGGCGGTACACGAACCCCTCGGACATCCACGGCGACGCCGCCTGCTGCCCGCTGCGCCGGCCACCACCCGCCACGCGTCCCGGTGCGGGTCGGGGCGCGGTTTCGGGTACCGGCAGCCACCACGCCGCCACCCCCGACGGCCCGGGGGGCGGGCCTGCGGCGCCGTGGGCGGG
>NZ_CDWWXA010000123.1:0-14354 GCF_977971845.1 Frankia sp. CeCAU1
GCGATGACCCGCCCGCCGATCCCCCTACCTCCGCTGCGCAGGCCGAGGTCGGCGGACCTCACCGCGACCTTCGCCGGCTTCCCCCTGCCCACCGGCACCAACCTCCCGCCCTACCGGCGCCGGGAGCTCATCCTGATGATCTTCGCCGGCGTGCTCGCGACCAGCGCGCTCGCCGCGTTGACCTTCGCCGACATCGGCCAGGTCTCGCTCGGGATCTTCTCCATCGGTCTCGGCTTCTTCTGCCTGTGGGCGCTGGCCCACCTGGCGGTACGCAGGTTCGCGCCGGCCGCCGATCCGGTGCTGCTCCCGGTCGTCGTCGCGCTCAACGGCCTGGGCCTGGTCATGATCTATCGGCTCGACCTCGCCAAGGCGGATGCCGCCGAGCGGGCGGGAACCCACATTCCGCCCGGTGCCGCGCAGACGCAGCTCGTCTGGACCCTGCTGGCGGTCATCGTCTTCATCCTGGTGCTGGCGCTGGTACGCGATCATCTCTCGCTCGCCCGGTACGCCTACACGGCCGGTCTGGTCGGTCTGGTCGGTCTGGTGCTGCCGATCGCGCCTGGCATCGGCGCGACCATCAACGGCGCGCGCCTCTGGCTGCGGATCGGGCCGTTCTCCTTCCAGCCGAGCGAAGTCTCGAAGATCATTCTTCTGATCTTCTTCGCCGGCTATCTGGTCAACAAACGCGAGGTCCTCTCGGTGGCCTCCCGCTCCTTTCTCGGGATGGGGATCCCGCGCGCCCGCGACCTCGGGCCGGTACTGGTGGCGTGGCTGGCGAGCCTGGGCATCCTGATCGTGCAGAAGGACCTCGGCTCGTCCCTGCTGTTCTTCGGAATGTTCATGGTCGTCCTCTACGTCGCCACCGAGCGGGCATCGTGGCTCTTGGTCGGCTTCGTGCTGTTTCTGTTCGGTGCCGTGATCGCGCACAGCATGTTCAGCCATGTCCAGGTCCGGGTGGACGGCTGGCTGCACGCCTTCGACGGTGACAACCCGTCGAGCACGTCGTACCAGCTCGTGCAGGGCCTCTACGGCTTCGCCGCCGGTGGCATCACCGGTACGGGGCTCGGGGAGGGGCACCCGCAGAAGGTGCCGTTCGCGAACACCGACTTCATCATGGCGAGCCTCGGTGAGGAGCTCGGTCTCACCGGCGTCATGGCCATCCTGATGATGTACGCCCTGGTCGTGCTGCGCGGGATGCGCGCGGCCCTCGGCGCGAAGGACCCGTTCGGCAAACTGCTGGCGGCCGGGCTGTCCTTCACCCTGGCGCTGCAGGTGTTCGTGCAGGTGGGCGGGGTCATGCGGCTCATCCCGCTGACCGGGCTCACGCTGCCGTTCGTCTCCTACGGCGGGTCGTCCATCGTGGCCAACGCCGCGATCATCGCATTGCTGCTGCGGGTCAGCGACGCCGCCCGCCGCGCACCCGAACCGGTGCCGGATGCCCCCCTGTTCGACCCGGGCGCGGTTGCCGAGAGTCCCACCCAGGTGGTGAAGACGACATGAACCGCACGGTGCGCAAGGTCGCCGTCGCCTGCATGCTCCTCTTCGCCGCGCTCCTGGTGAACGCGAACTGGCTCCAGGTGGGCGAGGCGGGCAGCCTCAAGTCCCAGCCGACGAACGGGCGTCAGATCACCGAGCGCCTGGAACGACAGCGGGGCGCGATCGTCGCCGGTGACGTGGAGATCGCACGTTCGGTGCCGTCGAACGACCAGTACAAGTACCAGCGGCAGTATCCGGCCGGGCAGCTCTACTCCAACGTCACCGGCTACTACACGCTGTTCACGGCGGCAGGCCTGGAGCGGTCCGAGGACGTCTTCCTGTCCGGAGACGACGACCGGCTGCTCGCAAGCCGGGTGACCGGCCTGTTCACCGGCGCGGAGCGGCGCGGCGGTTCCGTGGTCACCACGATCAACCCCGCCGTCCAGAAGGCGGCGGCGGAGGCGCTCGACAACCGCAAGGGCGCGGTGGTCGCCATCGAGCCGTCGACCGGCGCGATCCTGGCGATGGTCACCAACCCGTCCTACGACGCGAACGCGCTGGCGGCCCATGATGAGAAGGCCGCAGCCAATGCCTATGGGCTGCTGTCGGGCAATCCAGATCAACCGCTGCTGAACCGGGCAGCCCAGCAGACCTATCCGCCCGGTTCGACCTTCAAGCTCATCACCGCCGCCGCCGCGCTGTCACAAGGCAGGACGCCGGACACTCGCGTCGCGGCACCCGACGAGCTACCGCTCCCACTGAGCACCGTGCGGCTGCCGAACTTCGGCGGCGAACGCTGCGGCGACGGCGAGACCGACACCCTCATTCACGCGCTCGCCATCTCCTGCAACACCGCGTTCGCACAGCTCGGTATCGATCTCGGTGCCGACACCCTGCGCCGGCAGGCCGAGGCCTTCGGCCTGAACGCGACCTTCCCCGACTTCCCCTTGCAGCAGGCCCGTAGCGTCTTCCCCGCCAAGCTCGACGCCGCGCAGACCGCGCAGTCGGCGATCGGCCAGTACGACGTCCGGGTCACGCCCCTACAGATGGCGGAGGTGGTCGCGGCGATCGCCAACGACGGCACGGAGATGAAGCCCTATCTCGTGTCCGAACTGCGCAGCCCGGACCTCAAGAGGATCAGCAAAACCGAGCCGAAGAAACTCGGTGAACCGGTGAGCCGCGAGGTGGCCGCCCAGCTCACGACCATGATGGAAAGCGTGGTGACGTCGGGGACCGGTCGGCGGGCGCAGATCGGCGGCGTCGCCGTCGCCGGGAAGACGGGGACCGCCGAGCACGGCACCAGCCTGCCGCACGCCTGGTTCGTGGGGTTCGCCCCGGCGGACGCTCCGAAGATCGCGGTTGCCGTCATCGTCGAGGACGGCGGCGGCGAGCTGGGTACCGGTGGTGCCGTCGCCGCCCCCGTCGCGAAACAGGTCATACAGGCCGCATTGGACAAGCCATGAACAACTCCCCGGGCAATCCCATCTCCCCGTCGCAGCCCTTCGCCGGCGCCGCGTCGCCGAACACCGTCCTCGACAACCGGTACCGCCTGAACGGGCGGATCGCCGCCGGCGGCATGGGTGAGGTCTGGCGTGGCCTGGACCAGACCCTCGGCCGCCCCGTCGCGGTGAAACTGCTGCGCCCGGAGTACGCCAGCGACGAGTCGTTCCTGGTGCGGTTCCGCGGCGAGGCCCGCCATGCCGCCCGGCTGTCACACCCGGGCGTCGCCTCGGTCTATGACTACGGCGAGGTCGCGACCGCCGACGACTACCCGACCGCCTACCTGGTCATGGAGCTGGTGGAGGGGGAACCCCTCTCCGCCGCGCTGCACCGGGAGAAACGGTTGTCTCCGGAACGCACGCTGGACATCCTCGGGCAGGCGGCCGACGCGTTGCAGGCCGCGCACGCCCTCGGCGTGGTCCATCGCGACGTCAAGCCCGGCAACCTGCTGCTGCGCCCGGACGGCGCGGTGAAGGTCACCGACTTCGGGATCGCCCGCGCGGTCGACGCCGCGCCGCTCACCGCCACCGGCATCATGATGGGGACGGCCTACTACGTGTCCCCCGAGCAGGCGTCCGGGCGTCCGGTGACACCGGCGAGCGACGTCTACTCGCTCGGCGTCGTCGCGTACGAGTGCCTCGCCGGTCGCCGCCCCTTCGACGACCGCAACCCCATCGTGGTCGTGATGGCCCACCAGCAGGACACCCCGCCCCCGCTACCGACCGACATCCCCTACCAGGTACGGGCCCTGGTGGACTCGGCGATGGCCAAGGACCCCGCGCGCAGGCCCAGTTCGGCGGGGGCATTCGCGCGTTCGGCGGCCGGGATCCGGCGCAGTCTGTGGAGCCCGGAGCCTGCGCGCTGGCCCGGCGCACCGGACGCGACCGCCCGCCATCCGGGGCCGGGCGCCGTCCTCCCGCCCGCCGGTGCCGCCGCTCGCCCGCCCCGATCCACCTCGCGCACCCGGCCACCGTCCTGGGTGGCCGCACCGCCACCGTCCGGTCGCACCAGTGGACCGGGGCGCACCGGCGCTCCGCCGGACAACGCCCAGGCGGTTCCCGATAGCCCGGAAGCCATGCTCGGCGGACCCGACGTACCTGCAACGGCCCTGCACAGCCCGCCCTTCGGCGGCCCCGACACGGCGTACGGTGGCCCCGAGCCGGCATACGGCGGCTCGGCCTACGGGACGCCGGACCGTGGCGGCCCCCGCGATCCCGGCACCGCCTACCACCCGGGTCCGCCGCCGTGGGCCCGTACCCCCGGCGGCCCCCCAGGTCCGTCCGGCCCGGACGGCCCGGATGATCTGCGGCCGGGCTGGGAGGGGCGAGCCGCTCGACGGCACCGGCCGAAGGCGGCCTCCCGTCCCGCCCTGCCACTGCCACTTCTGATCATTCTGCTGATCCTCACCGTGGTGATCGTCGCATTCGCGACCAACAGGTTGTTCTCCGGCAGCAATTCCGCATCGAACTCCGCGACCACACCACCGAGGGTGGTCTACCCAGCCGCAATCGGTGATGAAATCGTCAGCGGTAACGCCGGGTCGGCGATTTCCGGCGCGGGAGGGGCGACGGCAGGGGAGTATTCGTGACCGACGTGACGGAGATGTATGCCCCGGGGGCTGGGCCGCAGATCATCGGCGGGCGTTACGAGCTGGGCGAGGGCATCGGCTATGGCGGCATGGCGGAGGTCTTCCGCGGCCGTGACATCAGGCTCGGCCGTGAGGTCGCCGTCAAGACGCTGCGCCCGGACCTCGCCCGTGATCCCACCTTTCTCGCCCGGTTCCGCCGAGAGGCGCAGTCCTCGGCCGCGCTGAACCACCCCGCGATCGTCTCGGTGTACGACACGGGCGAGGACGTCATCAACGGGGCGCAGATCCCCTACATCGTGATGGAGTTCATCGAGGGGCGGACCCTGCGCGACGCGCTGCAGACCGAGGGCCGGTTCACCGAACGCCGCGCCATGGAGATCACCTCCGACGTCTGTGCCGCCCTGGACTACAGCCACCGGATGGGGATCATCCACCGCGACATCAAGCCGGCGAACGTGATGCTCAGCCCGGACGGCTCGGTCAAGGTCATGGACTTTGGCATCGCCCGCGCCACCACCGCGACCTCCTCGACCATGACCGCGACGGCGGCGGTGATCGGCACCGCTCAGTACCTGTCCCCGGAGCAGGCCCGAGGAGTCCGCGTCGACGCCCGCAGCGACGTCTACACCACCGGGGTGCTGCTCTACGAACTGCTCACCGGGTCGCCGCCGTTCCGCGGGGACAACCCGGTGGCCGTGGCCTACCAGCACGTGCGGGAGGATCCGCTGCCGCCGTCCGCTCACGATCGCGACATCTCCCCCGAGGCCGACGCGATCGTCCTCAAGGCGATGGAGAAGGACGCCGACGACCGCTACGGCACCGCGGGTGAGATGCGCGACGATCTGGAACGGGCGCTGGCCGGACGGCGCGTGCACGCCATGATGGGAGGTGGTGGCGCGGGCGGGGCCGCCACCACCCTCGGCCCGGCTGCGCCCGGCACGGCGATCCTCAGCCGCGGTGACCGAGCGGGTTATCCCACCCGGGACCGCTACCGCGACGACGACTACCGCAACGACGACTACCGCGACGACGCCCAGACCACTTACCGCGACGTCCCCTACGACGACGGCCGGTTCGGCACCGGTCCGTTCGACCGCTACGACGTGACCGGGGCCATCGACCGGCGGGCCGTTCCCAACCAGGAGCGTTCCCAGGCGTGGAAGTACATCCTCGCGGGTCTCGGAATCGTCATCGTCTTCGTCGCCGTCGTCCTGCTCGCCACGACCTTCCTCAGCACCGGCAACAACACCGCCTCCACGAAGAAGATCCTCGTCCCGACCGGCCTCGTCGGGCAGAACGAGCAGCAGGCCCGCGCCCGGCTGCAGAGCGCCGGCTTCGGGGGGGAGGTGGTCACGAAGCTGGTCGACTCACCGGACCTGGCCGGTCGGGTCACGGCGGTCGACCCGGCCGAGGGCAAGGAGGTCGCCGCCAAGGGGGTGATCACCCTGTCGATCGGCAAGGCCGCCGACGACGTCCAGATCCCCGCCGACCTGATCGGGAAGACCCAGGCCGAGGCCGAGGCTGCGCTGCGGGCGTTGGGGCTGGTCCCGAACCCGATGGCCTACGGCAACCCGACCAGCCAGAAGGTCGGCACGGTGGACAGCACCGATCCGCAGGCGGGTTCGGCCGTCAAGCGCGGCAGCACGGTCACGCTCAACGTGGTCAGCCCGAACGTCAACGTTCCCGACGTGCGCAACCGCACGTACGACAATGCCGCCGCCGAGCTCGGCCGCTACGGGCTGAGGGCGGCCCAGCAGCCCGTCGCGAACAACAACGTGGCGCCGGGGACGGTTGTGGACCAGAGCCCGTCCGGCGGCAACGTCCCTCGGGGTTCGACCATCACGCTGTCCGTCGCCCAGCAGATCCAGACCACCGCGCCGCCGACTCCAACCGAGACGCCGACCGGGCCCACCCCGACCACGGAGCCGACCAGCACTTCGCCGAGCCCGACGGGTAATCCCACCCCTGGGACACCGGCCACGACGAAGCCGGGCGGCCTGGGGGGGCTGCTGGGCGGCCGCAACGGCGGTGGCGGTTCCGGCGGTGGCGGCACCTGAGGTCGTCGCGCCGACGGAGGCGGTCGTGGCTGCTCAGGCAGTATGGGACTGCGGCCGCCCACGGCAGGGTGCCTGATGCCGCGGGAGGTCACGATCTGATGCGCATCCTGGTGATCGACAACTACGACTCGTTCGTCTTCAACCTTGTCCAGTACCTGGGCCAGCTCGAGACCGAATGCATCGTGCGCCGCAACGACGAGATGACGCCGGCCGACCTCGCCGCGCTCGGCGTCGACGGGGTCCTGCTCTCCCCGGGACCGGGTACGCCCGAGGCGGCCGGCGTGAGCATTCCCATGGTGCGAGCCTGCGCGTCGGGCGGCATGCCGCTGCTCGGGGTGTGCCTGGGCCATCAGGCGATCGCGGTCGCGTTCGGCGCTACCGTCGACCGCGCCCCGGAGTTGCTGCATGGCAAGACCTCGGTCGTCCGCCATGACCGGACCGGCGTTCTCACGGACCTGCCGTCGCCGTTCGTCGCGACCCGCTACCACTCGCTGGCCGTCGAGGAGGACACCCTTCCCGAGGAAATCGAGGTGACCGGCCGGACCGAAAGCGGCGTGGTGATGTCGCTGCGCCATCGACGGCTCCCGCTCGAGGGCGTGCAGTTCCACCCGGAGTCCGTCCTCACCCAGGGCGGCCACCTGATCCTCGCCCGTTGGCTGGACCAGTGCGGCGACGGCGGCGCGGCGCGCAGGCTCGCGCCGGGGCTGTCCGCCGAGGTCGAGACCCTGCGGACGGCGGCGTTTTCCTAGCCGCGCCTGGCGATGCCGGACGGGTCGATCGGCCCGTCGTAGCCGGGTAGCCGGCTGTCGGCGGCCTCCTCGACGCGGTATCCCAGCCGGTAGGCGTCGACGTACTGCCGGTAGATCGTGACCTGCGGATTGGCCCGCAGGCTGGAGCGCAGCGCGGCGACCTCCCCGATCGCCGTGATCCGGAACGGCGGGGAGAAGACCTCGCCGTGCAGCAGAAGAGTGTTCCCGACGCAGCGGACCGCCGTCAGTGCCGTCACCCGGCGGTCCATGATGCCCATCGCCTCGGCGCCGCCGGCCCACAGCGCGTTCACGACCGCCTGGACATCCTGCTGGTGCACGATGAGATCGTCGGGCCTCGGGGCGGGCACGCCGGGGGCGTACGGGCCGCCCCGGCCCTCCCGCGGGGCGTCGTCCAGCTCGACGGTCAGCGCCGGCCCGCGCACCGGGGCCAACCCCGCGGGACCGGCCAGCAACTCGACCAGGGACCGGGCGGCGGCATCGGTCCCGAGCACGAAGCCCGGTGCCCCCGACGGGACGGCCTGCGCCGTGGTCGCGCGCCGCCGCGACGCGGCGTCCAGCCCGGCGCGGCGGTCGGCCACCCGGCCCGCCTCCTCGTCGACAACCTGCGCGACTCCCGCCCGCTCCTGGGCCGCCCAAGCGGCGGTGTCCCGCGGGCCGGCCCGATCGAACGGGCCGCCGTCCAGCACCACGACGCCGGACAGCACGACGCCGGACAGCACGCCGGCCCAGAACAGCGACACCGCCCAGATCACCCGCCGCGACCGGCTCCCCGGCCAGGGCCAGGGCCGTAGCCAGCCGTGCACCGTCGTCCCCAATCTCCCTCGGGCCCCGCTGAACGGTTCACCCATGCATGCCGATGAAGCGCCGAGGGCGGCACGCGACCATGCCACAACCAGCCCGGCCGGGCGATCCGTCCGCCGCGTCGGAGGTATCGCCTCCCGCGCAGGCTACGCGGCCGATGGCGCTCTCGATGCCACATCGGTCTGATCGTCCCGGCACCGGCCGCGACGTCGGCGTCGCCCGGGCCCCGACCGGAGGTGAATCCCGCCGGCCGGTACGCAACGGCGTTTCCACGGACACCCTGTCTACGCTGGTACCCAGCGCGAGACCGCCGATGGCCGGACGAGGACGGCGACGACGGTCGCCGCTCTCGTCCACGCACGGCCATCGAGGAGTTCCGCAGTGCCCGAGTCACGACGCCGCAAGCCCAAGAAGCCAACCCCGACCACCACCGCGGGCGCGTCGGCACGCAGGCGGAAGCCGCCGTCCCCGCCCTGGTTCGGCGGTCTGATCCTCGCGTTCTTCCTGGTCGGGATCGCCTACCTGCTCGTCTACTACTTCTCCAACGGCGGCGTCCTGGGGATGGAGGGGCTGGGCGGCTGGAACATCCTTATCGGGTTTGGTTTTGTCGTCGTCGGACTGGCCGTGTCGACCCAGTGGCGATAGCCGGCCCGCACGCCAGACGCCCGATGGCCACGCCCGGCACAACCGCAAGAGCTTCCAGCCGTATTATTCATCCACAACCATTGTCCACAAGTGTGGATACCTCCACCTTGATCACCGATTACCCAGGGCATCCTGTTGTATCCTGAACGCCAGAAGATTTCCGGCTCCTCACCCTACGAAGCCACGATCGGGTTCTCCCGGGCACTCCGCGTGGGCGAACGCGTGTTCGTCAGTGGGACTGGGCCGGTGTGGCCGGACGACACGGTTCCACCGGACGCTGAGCTGCAGACCCGGCGGTGCTTCGAGATCATCCGCACCGCACTGCGCGAGGCGGGCACCGATCTCGGTGACGTCACCCGTACCCGGATGTTCATCACCGATCCCGCCCACGCTCCGGCCGTCGGCGCCGTCCACGGCGAGCTGTTCGCCGCGATCCGCCCAGCCGCCACGATGGTCGTCGTTGCGGGACTACTCGACGAGCGTTGGGTCGTCGAAGTGGAAGCCGAGGCGATCCTTGGGTCCGGGGCTGGGTCCGGGGCTGGGTTCGGGTCCGACTGACGGCCGGCCCTGACGCCGGGTCCGGATCCGGGACCGTCAGCGCGCGATGACCGCCCTGCGCAGACGCGCCACGGCGCGTTCGGCGTCGCCGGTTGTGACGATCAGGCGCCGGAACTCGCCACCCGGGCGGACCTCCACCACGACCGCGGGCCGGCCGCGGTAGACAGCGACAAACTCCTTGCCGCCCCGCGACCGCCAGGTTCCGAGGGCCATGACGCGCGGCAGTCCGGTCCCGGGCGCCCGCCATCCGTGCACTTCCGCGAACGCATCCGCCGCCAGGCGTACGTCGAGTACCTCGTCGAGCCGCACGGAGACGTCCCCACGCACCGCGCCGATCCGTTCAAGCCCGCGCAGGACGACCTCGACCCGCTTGTCCACAACCTCCAGGCTGGCCACAGCTCCCACGTTAATGCCACGACCCGCTCGGGTTCGCCTGATCGCCGTGGCCACCTGTCCCGGGACCGGCCTGCACGATCAGGTCGAGGGGGACGGCCGGGCGTAGGCCTCGGCGTCCTCGGCCCTGATCACGTACATCACCGCGTTGATCAGGGCCAGATGGGTGAACGCCTGGGGGAAGTTTCCGAGATGGCGGCCACTGACCGGATCGATCTCCTCGGCATAGAGATCCAGCGGGCTGGCGAGGCTCAGCAGCCGTTCACACAGCTGCCGGGCACGGGTCAGCTCGCCGATCTCCACCAGGGCGGAGACCAGCCAGAACGAGCAGATCAGGAAGGCGCCCTCGGTGCCGGAGACCCCGTCGTCGGTCTCCTCCGTGCGGTAGCGCAGGACCAGCCCGTCAACGGTCAGCTCGTCGGCGATCGCGAGCACGGTGGCCTTCACGCGTTCGTCGGCCGCCGGCAGGAACCCGAGCAGCGGAATCAGGAGCAGTGAGGCGTCGAGCGCCTTCGATCCGTAGTACTGGGTGAACACACCGCGATGATCCATACCCTTCTCGCACACCTCGGCGTGGATCTCCTCCGCCACGGCCCGCCAGCGCGCCGCCGTCTTGGCGTCCCCCCGCATCTGCGCCAGCCGCCGACCCCGGTCCAGGGCAACCCAGCACATCATCTTGGACACGGTGAAGTGCTGCGGCGCCCCGCGCACCTCCCACATCCCGCGGTCCGGCTCCCGCCAGTGCGTGGCCGCCGCCTCGACGAGGCGCACGAGCACCGGCCAGAGCCGTTCGGAGAGGTAGTCACGGGACTTGGTGTGCAGGTACACGGAGTCGAGAACGACGCCCCAGACGTCGTGTTGACGTTGCAGTGCCGCTGCGTTGCCGATCCGTACCGGGTAGGCTCCCTCGTAGCCGGACAGGTGACCGAGGACCTCCTCGTCGATCTTCGGCTCGCCGCTCACCCGGTACATCACCTGGATGTCGTCGTCATCGTTCTCGGCGACGTCTGCGATGAACGAGAAGAAATCGTTGGCCTCGTAGTCCAGCCCGAGGGTGTACAGGCCCCACAGCGCGAAGGTGGAATCGCGGATCCAGCTGTACCGGTAGTCCCAGTTCCGTTCGCCGCGCGGGGTCTCCGGCAACGAGGTGGTCGAGGCGGCGAGCAGAGCACCGGTCGGCGCGTAGGTCAGTCCTTTCAGCGCGAGCGCGCTGCGCTGCAGATGGCGCCGCCAGGGATGGTCGGGAAACATTCCCCGCGACAGCCACTGGCGCCAGAACTCCGTTGTCCGGTCGACGGCGACGCACGCCTGCAGGTAGGTGTCCGGAAGCAGGGGCTCCTCCGGGCGCCAGGTGAGCGCGACGAACGCGGTGTCCCCCTCCCGCAGCGTGGTGCGAGCCAGTGCCCGCCGGCCGTCGAAACCGAGCCGCAGGTCGGTACGCAGCCGCAGCGTGACGTTGGTGCCCGCATGGCTGATCACGCCGGAGGAGTAATCCTCTCCCTCGTACTGCCAGGACTCGGGCTCACGGCCGTAGTCGAAGTTCGGCTCGCACACCAGGCTGAGATCCACCGAGCCGTGCTCACAGCGAGCCAGCCGGAGCAGCACGTGGTCGGCGTCCCAGTCGCTCGGCGTCCGACGGTGCGTGTTCGAACGCTTGTGGGTGCGATGCCAGCGCCCGACCACCAGGCAATCGGTGACGATGAGCCAGCCGTTCGGCGTCTGCCAGGTGGTCTCGAGAATGTTCGTCCCGGGGAGATAACGCCGGCCGGCCGGGATCTGCGTACGCTCGGGACCGAAACGGAAGCCCCCGGCCGACCGGTCCAGCACCGACCCGAAGACGCTCGGGGCGTCGGGCCGGGGCACACACATCCACTCGACGTTGCCGCTGGGGGCAACGAGACAGGACGTCTCACAGTCGGACAGGAATCCGTACTCGGCGATCGGCGGGAAGGGACTGCCCCCGCTGCGCCGCACCGGTGAATGTGCCATCTGATCCCCCTGCCCGCGCCGTGCCACGGCATCCATCACGCTATCGCCACCACACGTAGATCGCTACTATGAGTATTGACAAGAAAGCGAATGGTAGCCGCTAGTCGGCGGCGTGCAAGCGTCGCGGCCGTCCTCGCCCCCGCAACCAGGGCTGTCGGGCTACACCTGCCGGGCTACACCAGTGTCGACGACTTGATGATCACGGCGGCGAACAGCAACGCGAGCACGGCGGCGACCCCGCCCGCCTGGAGCAGCACCCGGCGGGGCGGGACGTAGGCGTAGATCAGACCGATGACGGCACCGACAGCCAGCCCACCGAGATGCCCCCATTTGTCGATGTTGCTGAACGAGAAGGTGATGGCGAGGTTGATCCCGAGCACGATGAGGATCTGCCGGGAGTCCACCCGCAGGCGGCGGGCGATGATGTAGTAGGCGGCAAAGAACGCGAAGATCGCGGTGGACGCGCCGACCGACACGGTGAACCCGTCACCGAGCACGTAACTCAGGGTGTTCCCACCGAGCGCCCCCGCCACGAACAGCGCGAGGTACCGAGCCCGCCCGAGGATCGCCTCGAGCTGAAACCCGAGCAGGTACAGCGCGTACATATTGAACAGGATGTGGAGCACGCCGGCGTGCAGGAAGGCCGCGGTCAGCAACCGATAGTACTGGTCGTCCGCCGCGATCCGGATTCCGATCATGGCGAAGTCGCCGGTGAAGCGGTTGAAGGTGCCGCGGCCGGTCAGCCCGGGCGCGCCCTGCAGGATGTAGGCGGCGACGCACAGGCCGATGAGGATCTGGGTGACCAGCCCCTGCCGGGCGACCTGAGCCGGGCCGCCGAGTGTGGTCCGCGTTCGGCGCTGCGGCGTGGAGCGGTCGCCCTCCTCCGGGCAGTGGAAGCCGACCGCCGCCGGGCGCATGCAGTCGGGGCAGATCGGCCGGCCGCAGCGCTGGCAGGAGACGTAGGTCTCCCGGTCCGGATGACGGTAGCAGTGCGGGATCATCGCGGCGCCGGGTGGCTGCGGCCGGCCGGCGGGAGGACCACCCGCGGGAAAACCGCCGGTGGGCGGCGGGGGACCGCCGGAACCGGAAGGTGGAGTCCACCCCGACCAGCCGGGCGCCGGGCCGACCGTGGGTCGCCACCCCGGCTCGGCCACCGGGTGGCCCGATCCAGCCGGGCGCTGCTCCGGGCCGCCCGGCTGGTCATCCGTGGGCGGTTCGACGGGCGGGTTCGCCGTCACCGCGCCGCCCCGGCAGCCGGCGTCGCCGCCGGAGGGGTACGGCTGACGTGACCACGTCCGGCCACCCGTACGCATGCGGTGGCCGACGACCGCGCACGCCGCGCAGCTGGAGCTCTCATGCGCCGTACTCCCGGGTTCGAGGCGGTGACCGGCCGGTCAGGCGGACCGGCGGTCGATCACGATCTCCTGGATGACGATGTCGGACTTCGGCCGGTCCTGCGCCCCGGTCGGCGCCTTGGCGATCGCATCCACCACGTCGGTTCCCCGCGTGACCTCACCGAAGATGGTGTGCTTGCGGTTGAGCCAGTCGGTGGGCGCGACCGTGACGAAAAACTGCGAGCCGTTGGTCCCCGGTCCGGCGTTCGCCATTGCGAGCAGGTACGGCCGGTTGAAGGTCAGGTCCGGATGGAACTCGTCGGCGAACCGGTAGCCCGGACCGCCTCGACCGGAGCCCAGCGGGTCACCGCCCTGGATCATGAAGTTTGGAATGACCCGATGAAAGATCGTTCCGCTGTACAGCGGCGTGCCGGTCTTCTTGGCACCGGTCTCCGGGTCCGTCCACTCCTGCGTGCCGGTCGCGAGGCCGACGAAGTTCCGCACCGTCTTGGGAGCGTGGTCGGGGAACAAGCGGATCTCGATGTCCCCCTGAGTCGTCCGCAGCGTCGCGTACAGCTCCTCGGCCATGAGCCTCTCTTCTCTTCAGATCGATCTCTGCGGGTGTCTGGTCAGCCGGCGTCCGGATGGGTCTCGATCGTATGCGCCGGGCGCCGCGGGGGAATTCCATCACCGAGGTTCGCACCGGGTACACCTTCCCAAGGGCACAGCCCAGACATGTCACCCAAGCATTAGTGGCACGCTACGGAGGGTTGACGCGTTGGAGAAGCCCGCCGACGGGGTACGGCACACTTCACAGATCTTGACCACACCGATACCTGGGCACACCACCAGTTCGATGGTCGGACGCCTCGACCATCGGCTCAACGAGAGGGCACCATGAGTACGATATTGAAGGACAGACTATTGAAGGACAGACTGTCACATGTCGCCGACACGGTGCCGGTTAGCGGGCTGTCCGACACCGCGAAGAGCGCCGCCGACCGCGCCGGCACGGTCGCTCACAAGGCGGCGAGCAAGGCCGGGGGTACGGCCGGATCGGCCGCGTCGGCCACCAGGGATGTGGGCGCCAGCGTGGCGCACCGGATCTCCGACGCCTCCAGCACGGCCACCAAGACCGGTGCCTCGGCCCAGAAGGCGGCCGGGAAGGCCGCGGGCCGGGCCGTCGGCAAAGCCACCGCCGTGTCCGGTCGGACCGCCAGGCGGATCGAGAAGGCCCGGGCGC
>NZ_CDWWXA010000124.1:0-14336 GCF_977971845.1 Frankia sp. CeCAU1
GGGCGGGGCCGATGTTGTTCGGGGGAGGTCGGCATGTGCAGCTACCAGCGATGACGCTGCCCGGTGGGGCCTTCCTGGCGATGCTTGCCGGTTCGCGCGAGACGAGGCAACGTCGGTTGACAGACGGTGGCGTGCCCTGGTCTGGCGTGTCCGGACCGGCTGACGCTTCGTGAAGCGCCGTGCGGGAGGTAGGCGGCTGCCCGTCAGGCCGCCGGACAGGCGGCCGAGGCAACGCGGAGCAGATCAATGTGGCCCCGGGTGACCAGGATCAGCCGCTTCAACACAAGAGCAACGGAAGCACACTGCTCCGGCGGTCGCCAAGCATTGAAAAGTATGACTTATCTCACCTCTTGGTCTTTCGGTGGAATCTGTGGTGCATGACGCCGGCCGTGGAGGTCCCGGGATGTCCATTTTCCCGATGGAGAATCGTGAATATACTCACGGACCGTTCCAGAAATCGCGGCCGGGGACGTCAGGAACAGGAGATGCCGTGGCTCTGCCTGATTTCTTCGTGATCGGTGCTCCCGACGCGGGTACGGAGGTCCTGCACGAGGAACTCGGCCGCCATCGATCCGTCTTCATGCCCGAGATCCCGCAACCGGGGTACTTCCTGGCCGGGCGCATCCTGGAAAGCGGGCTCGACGTCACCACGGCCGGCCGGGCCGGCGTCGTCTGTTCCGCTTGGGGCGAAGCCGGCGGGAGTGCCGGTCGTCCGGGCTGCGTGGCTCGCGCCGGGCCGGGCGAGCGATCACCTGTCCGTCGGCGATCCGACTACGAGGCGCTGTTCGACGCGGCTCCGGCGGGTGCGGTGCGCGGCGAGAGCACCCCGTATTACCTCGCCGACTTCACGGCGCTGCGGCATATTCACGAACTGCTTCCCTACGCGAAGCTCATCGTCGTTCTTCGTGATCCGGTGGAGCGGGCCTATGCGAACTGGGTCCGGATGCGGCTGGCCGGTCTTGAGGACCTCGACGATTTCGAACGTGCCGTGGCCGCCGAGGCCGCCCGGACGGCCGCGTGCTGGCCATGGCCGTGGCGCTACCTGGCCCTGGGCAGGTACGGCACGCAGCTGCAGCGGCTGTTCACGCTGTTCCCCCGCGAGCAGGTACTCCTGACGGCGTACCGCGATCTGATCGGGGATCCCGCCGCCGTCATTCGACGGGTCCACGGTTTCCTGGGGGTCAAGCTGGGGGTCAAGCTGGGGGCCGAGCGCCGAGGACGTCCCGGGCCACCCGGGACGTCCGTGCCGGCGCCCCCGTCCGTGCCGGCCTTCCCGGCCCCCCGGCTGGATCCGGCGATCGGGGCCCGGCTGCGGGACGGGTTCCGTTCCGATATCGCCCTGCTGAGCGACGTGACGAGACGCCGGTTCGACGAGTGGCTCGTCGAACCGGCGGACGACTCCTGACTATCACCCCGGCCCGCGAGCAGTCCGGCCCGCGAGCCGAGAGGGTAGCGTCGAGCGGGATGAGCGTCTCAGCAAGCAGCGATTCCACGGGTGGTGCGCACGCCCCCGAGGTCCCGCCCGTCCCGGAGGGCGGCGAGCCCGCCGCGACAACCCGCCCGTCCGCGCCCGAACCGTTGCCCTACGACGGGGTCGCCTCCGTCGCGGTGGGAACCGTGCTGTGGGCCATCGCCGCGCTGGTCATGGCGTTCTTCCTCGACGACCTGCGGGGCGACGGCCGGCTCTGGTGGTTCGTGACGGCGATTTGCGGCTTCGTCCTCGGGCTCGCCGGCCTGTGGATCGTGATCCGCCGCCGCAACCGGCTGCGGGCGCGGGGAAACCCTGACCACGCGGATCGATAGTCCGGCGACCGGAACCCACCGGCGCGGCTCAGGTCTCGTCGAGGTCGTCCTCCGCGGCTCGGAAGGCGGCACCGTCGGGGTCGCGCAGCGCCGCGGCCAGCGCATGCCGCCGGTCCCACTGCCCGCCGCGCCAGGCCAGGGCCCGCGCGAGCGCGTCCGAGCCGGCCTCGGCATCCACGTGGATCTCGCCGCCGATCCCGCCGAGTACCCGCCAGGGCACCCGGGTTGGCCTGCCGGCGAGATCCTCGACCAGCAGCGGGTCGTGAACCCGGTACGGTGTGCCGTCCGGTGCCTGCCGGGCCTCGCCGGGGCCCGCCGAGGCGATCTCGCAGGTGCCCGCCTCGGCGGTGAGGCGCACGCCGAGGACGTGGGCCACCTCGGCCGCCCGGTCCAGCGGGAGACGCAGCCCGAAGCGGTCCGCGCCGAGCAGCCCCAGCATGTCCGGTGCGTCCACCACGACGACGTCGGCGCAGGCCCGGACGCCGTCCGGGGTGCGGACGGTCAGCGGCGGGTCGAACCGCCCGTCGTGGGCGGAACCGTCCGGCGCCGTCAGGACCCGGGCCACCGCGTCGACCGCGGCGATGTACAGCGTGCGAGCCGCGGGCCACGGCACGTCCCGGTCGACGTCGCCCAGCCGGTCGAGCAGGTCCATCACCGCGCCCAGGTCGCCGAGGACGTCCTCCAGCGTCAGCCGGCAGCCGAGGTGGCGCAGGAACTCGTCGTCGACCCCCGGGAGCGGTGCCGCCGGCGCGAACAGCCCGGTGAGCAGGAGGTCCGCGTCGGGTAGGACGAGCTCGCCCGGAGGCAGAACCCTGCTGTCCCGGTGCGCCGGGTGTTCCGCGGAGCGCTCCGCCGGGTGTTCCGCGGAGCGGGGCACCCGGCCGTCGCCACCGACGGGCAGCACCGCGTGCCGCGCCAGCCACCAGCGCGTATAGGACGGCTCGGGGGCGAACACGATGTCCCGCAACGGTGGTCGGGCGAGCTCGGCGAGCGCCTCGGGCCAGGCGGCCCGGTCGACGAGTTCGAGATCGCGTACCGCCGCGAACACCCCGATCATGGCGGGTGCCGGTGGCCCGCCGGGAGGCGGCCGACGCAGGTTCGCCGAGCCGCCCGGCGCGCCGTGGTCGTCCGCCGCGACGTCGTCAACCCAGGTGTCGCTGTCGTCGAGGTCAAGCAGGATCTGCTCGTCGGGATCCAACGGCAGGTCGTGGGCGTGCAACACCCCGAAGGTGCGCAGCACACCGACCTTCGCCAGTACCTCGGCGGGCCAGGCCCGCGCGACCTCGGCGCTCAGGGTGCCGAAGGGCGCGTCCTCGGCGAGCACCCGATCCAGGGGGCCTCCCTGGATCAGCAGCTCGCCGGCCGGGGTGAAGTCACCGTCGCCGTCCGGCAGCAGCAGCTCGTCGAGCCAGCTCAGGTCGGCCGCGGACTCCTCGCCCGCGTCCCGGACCAGCGCCAGCACCGCGTTCGCCAGGGCGGTGAGATCATCGGGATCGTCCTCCGGATCGGCGTCCAGGACCGCCTCGCGTACCGCCGCATCCCTTAGGACACCCGCTGGAGTGCCCTCAAGCGCGCCGAGGGTGCGCAGGGCATCCCGCGCCGCGTCCTGGGCGCAGGCGTCGGGATGCACGACCCGCAGCGGCAGCCCCGATCGGGCCAGCGCGACGATGTCGAGGTCGGCGGTGGGCAGCAGGGTCCCACGCGGACCGGTGACCATCCGCG
This sequence comes from Frankia sp. CeCAU1, assembly GCF_977971845.1. Classification (NCBI taxonomy): domain Bacteria; kingdom Bacillati; phylum Actinomycetota; class Actinomycetes; order Frankiales; family Frankiaceae; genus Frankia; species Frankia sp. CeCAU1. The sequence continues at coordinate 3,526 of NZ_CDWWXA010000124.1, forward strand.
TCCGCAAGGCGCCGGACCCGGCTGCCCCGCGCGGCTCGGTGTCCTCCCAGGGCGCGGGAACCTCCGTGACCGGTACCGGAAGCGCGCCGAGCGCATCCCGGTCCGGCGCCCCGACCAGGAGCGGATAGAGACGTCCCCACCAGTGTGGCGGGCGGGGCACCCCGGAGAGCAGCTCGACTAGGGCGGCGCTGTCCACCCGTCGAACGCCCAGGGCGGAGAGTGCGGTACGCCACCGGCGGGCCGCATAGGCCGCCGGGAGCAGGCCGGGAACCTGCCCATCGACCTTCGCCGCGACGGTGTCGTCGCCATCCGGACCCGCCCCGTCCGTGCCGGCGATCTCGGCCGGGTCGGCCTCGGTCCAGGTCTCGGCCGGGTCGGCCCCGCAGGAGCGCAGCAGCTCGGTGACCGCATCGGTCGCGGGGCCGAGATCGCAGACGGAACAGTCCCGGCCACGCAGACCGCCGGGCAGCATCGCCGCGTCCGGGAGAAGTCGGATCAGCACGTCCCGTAGCCTGCCGTCGACCTCGCCCACCGGCAGCCCCGTCGGCACGAGGGCCAGCGCGGCCAGCGGGTCGCCGGGTGTCTCGTCTGGGTTCCTGCCGGCGTCTGGGTTCCTGCCGGCGTCTGGGTTCCTGCCGGCGCCCAGGTATTCGGCCAGCGCCACGGTGGCCGCGCTCAGCTGATCGGTGAGCCAGTCTCGTAACGGACCCGATACCGTGTGTCGACGCGAGGGATCCAGTGGCAGCTCGACGCTCGCCAGGATCGGCAGCGAGATCGGTTCGTCCGTCGGCTGAGGTGCCCGCACGACCCGGGCGACGCCCTCGGGCCATCCGCCGTCGCGGACCATGACCCGGGCGGTGAAGCGGTTCCGGCCGCGCTCCTCTACCGGGCGGTCGGCCAGCAGGTTGGCCGGGATCACGCCGCTACGGGCGATGCCGCGCCAGCGCTCGCCGTCGAGATCGGCGATCTCCACGCGGGTCGGCGTCGCGCCCGGCGCGGGCTGGGATGAGCCGCCCCCGCGGATCCATCGACAGGTGATCGTCCGAACGGCCCCGTCGACGTCAACCACGATCTCGCTGGGACCGCCGAGGACGAGCGGCAGGGTCGGATCGAGCCCCGCCAGCAGATCCCGGGCTGCCGTGGCCGCCGCGACGTCCCGCAGCGGGAGGCGGATCACGGTGTCGTACCCGTCCGGTGGTGCGGGCGGCGCGGGAAGATCGAATGGCAGCCGGAGGATGGGTACCGCCCCGTCGCGCCGGGCCAGTTCTTCGGTCAGGCCCGGCGCCGGCGCCGTGGTGCCGGCGCCGCCCACCCCCGCGGCCGTCACGGCCTTGATCACCCTGCTCTTCGACCAGGTGACTCCGGACGCCCCCCCGCCCGGGCGGGACCGGGAGACGATCGAGGGATCGTCGCTCACCGCGAGCACTGCGGCGAATCCGGCGCCGAACCGCCCTACTGACGTGGTGTCCCGTTTCGCCGAGGCACGCAGGGTCGACAGCGCCTCCACCCCCGCCGGGCTCAGCGGTGCCCCCGTATTGGCGATCTCCAACAGGCCCCCGGGACCGGCGCCGGTCTTCGAAGCATCCGGTGCATCCGGTGCATCCGGAGTGTCCGGAGTGTCCGACTCCGAAGCGGAGGTGCGCAGCCGCAGGTACACCCGGGCCGGGACGCCGGCCTCACGCGCGGCGTCGACCGCGTTCTGCACAAGTTCGACGACGAGGCGGTCGCGGTAGGCGCCGAGAGCCGCGTCCTCCTCGGCATTGGCGTCTTCCCGGAAGCGGGCCGGGGAGGCGGCCCAGGCGTCAAGAACCCGTTGCCGGATCGCGGCGGTTGCGTACTCGTCGGCGGGAGCGCGCGGGATCGTCACTGGCACCCGTCCATACTCGTCTTCCTGCCCGGCAGGGCGGGGGATCGGGTCCGGCACACCGGCGCGCGCGGACAGCCAGATATAACCGCGCACCGTTTTATACTGGTTTGTACTAGATGTTATCGGGTGGTGCCTGGTGGTATCTGGCAGGTGGGCTATCCGGCCGGGACGCGGCGCCGGGCAGGATGGAGGGATGCCATCCCGCGGACGCCGCCAGGATCCCAGGGCGACCGGTACCGAGCTGGCCGCGACGTTGGCGGACCAGTGGCAGCGGATCGTCGATGCGGTGAGTGTCCTGCCCGACGGGACCCTCGGGGTGCCGAGTCCGCTGCCCGGCTGGACGGTCGGCGACCTCGTCCTGCACGTCTCCCGCTCCGCGACCGCGCTCACCGAGGCCCTGGCCCCCGCGGTCCCGGCGTCCCGGCGCACGACGGATCTCGTCACGGCGAGGGATCTCGTCACCGCGAGCGGCTACCTGACGGGCGCCGGAACCCGGACGGAGGCCGTCGCGGACACCGCCCGCTCGCTGGCGGCGAACCGTGGGCCGGCCGAGATCAGAGGCTGGCTGGCCGGTGAGGTGTCGGCCGCGGTGGCCGCCATGGCCGCGGTGACTCAGGAAGCGGTGGTCCCGACGCCGGGCGGCCCGATGCGCCTGGCGGAGTTCCTGCGCACCCGAGCGGTCGAGGCGGTGGTGCACGGCCTCGATCTAGGCGTCACGCCGGTCCGGGATGCGCTCAGGGCGGCGACGAAGGTGTTCGCGGAGATGTTCACCGAGCGGGCACCCGGACGCTCGGTGGAACTGCGGGTGCCGCCGTTCACGGCCGTGCAGATCGTCGAGGGTCCACGCCATACCCGGGGCACACCGCCGAATGTCGCCGAGGCCGAACCCGTTGCCTTCGTCCTGCTGTGCGCGGGCCGCCTGCCGTGGGCCGAGGCGGTGGCCGACGGCCGGGTCGCGGCCAGCGGCGAGCGCGCCGACCTCAGTTCCTACCTGCCCCTCCTGTAGATGCGGGTTGGCTGGGCCGGATGATTTATCAGGGACGATCTGGTCCGTCCGGGCATGCGCGCACAACGGCCGATGCGCGTCCTCACTGCTAGCGTGGTGGGAGGTAGCTGCCGGGGGTGAGGCGGTGGTCGGCGCGTCTCGGCGAGTCTCGGCACGTCTCGGCGAGTCTCGGCACGTCGGCGGACGAGCCCGGCACCTCTGTGGTCCCGCATGGTCCCGCGCGAGATTGTCCGCATTCTTCGGTATCCCTGACCTGTCGAGGAGTCCTGGTGCCAGACGTCGCACCCCGCTTCGGCGCCACCCCCGGATGGGAATCAGACCTCTCCGACGAGCCGGGGCCGCGTGACGCCTGCGGTGTGTTCGGGGTGTGGGCGCCCGGTGAGGACGTGGCGAACCTGGCCTACTACGGTCTGTACGCGCTGCAGCACCGCGGGCAGGAGGCTGCCGGCATCGCGGTCGGGGACGGTCGGACCGTGGTGGTCTTCAAGGAACTGGGGCTTGTCGCTCAGGTCTTCGACGAGGTCACCCTGTCCAGCCTGAGCGGCCATGTGGCGGTCGGTCACACCCGGTACTCGACGACGGGCTCCTCCACCTGGGAGAACGCCCAGCCGTCGTACCGCACCGCCCGCTTCGGCGGCCCCATCGCGCTCGGGCACAACGGCAACCTCACCAACATCGTCGAGCTCGCGCGGACGCTCGGCGCGGAGCGGGACCGCCTGCGGGCGACCACCGACTCGGACCTCATCACCGCCATGCTCGCCGACCATCCCGGCCCGACCCTCGTCGACGCGGCGATGGACGTGCTGCCCCGCCTGACCGGGGCCTTCTCGCTGGTCTTCTCGGACGCCTCGACGCTGTATGCCGCCCGGGACGCGCACGGGATCCACCCGCTCGTGCTCGGCCGGCTCGACGGCCATCCCGACGGCGCGTGGATCATCGCCAGCGAGACGGCCGCCCTCGACATCGTCGGCGCCACCCTCGTACGGGAGATCGTTCCTGGCGAGCTGGTCGTCATCGACGCCGAGGGGGTGTGTTCGCGCACGTTCGCCCGGCCCGATCCGCACGGCTGCCTGTTCGAGTACGTCTATCTCGCTCGCCCGGACACGTCGATCGCCGGACGCTCTGTGCACGCCACCCGGGTCGATGTTGGCCGGCAGCTGGCCCGCGAGGCGCCGGTGGAGGCCGACCTGGTCATCCCCGTGCCGCAGTCCGGAGTACCCGCCGCGGTCGGCTACGCGGAGGAGTCGGGCATCCCGTTCGGTGAGGGCCTGGTCAAGAACTCCTACGTCGGGCGCACCTTCATCCAGCCCTCGCAGACGATTCGGCAGCGCGGGATCCGGCTCAAGCTGAACCCCCTGCGGGATGTGATCGAGGGGCGTCGCCTCGTCGTGGTGGACGACTCGATCGTCCGCGGCAACACGCAGCGCGCGCTGGTGCGCATGCTGCGGGAGGCCGGCGCCGCCGAGGTCCACATCCGGATCTCCTCGCCGCCGGTACGGTGGCCCTGCTTCTACGGCATCGACTTCGCGACCCGCGCCGAGCTGATCGCCAGTGAGGCGGGCATCGAGGAGATCAGAGCCTCTCTCGGGGCCGACTCGCTGGCCTACGTCTCGTTGGAGGGCCTCGTCGAGGCCTCCCGCCAACCGGCCGGCACGCTCTGCCGGGCCTGCTTCGACGGCGTGTACCCGGTTCCGCTGAACGATTCCGACAAGCTCGGCAAGCATCGGCTGGAGGCGACGGGCGGCGCGGAGACCACCGAGGACATGATCGCCGAGGCGCTGCGGCGCGGCGTGACGCTGGGCATGAACGGTGCCGATCCCTCCCCGGACAACCACGACGCCGAGCCTGAGCCCGAGCCCGATCTTGAGTCCGAGCCCCAGCCGGCCGGGGTGAGGCCCGCATGAGCGGTGGATTGAACTCGTACCGGGCGGCCGGGGTCAACGTGGCCGCGGGCGAGCGTGCCGTCGAGCTGATGCGCGGTCACGTCGCGCGCGCGACCCGGCCCGAGGTCGTCGGTTCGCTCGGCGGATTCGCCGGCCTGTTCGCGCTGGATACGGCGCGGTACCGTCGGCCGCTGCTCGCCTCCTCGACCGACGGTGTGGGCACCAAGATTGCCGTTGCCCGGGCCCTGGACACGCACGACACCGTGGGCATTGATCTGGTCGCCATGGTTGTCGACGACCTCGTGGTGTGCGGCGCGGAGCCGCTGTTCCTGCTCGACTACCTCGCGTGCGGCTCCCTGGTCCCCGCGCGCGTGGCCGAGATCGTCTCCGGCATCGCAACCGGCTGCGAGCAGGCGGGGGCAGCGCTGGTCGGCGGGGAGACCGCCGAGCACCCCGGGCTCATGGGTAGCGACGACTACGACCTGGCCGCGACGGGGGTCGGGGTCGTGGAGGCCGACGACGTGCTCGGGCCGGAGCGAGTCCGGCCCGGGGACGTGGTGGTCGCGATGGCATCATCCGGCATCCACTCCAACGGCTTCTCGCTCGTACGGCATATCTTGTTCGGTCCTGTCGATTCTGGCCAGCCCGGTGGGATTCCCGAGACCGCGCGGGAGGATCTGGAGTCATACGTCCCGTCCCTGGGGGGCACGCTGGGCACGTCCCTGCTGGTTCCGACCCGCATCTATGCCCGGGACTGCCTGGCGCTGGCCGCGGCTGTCGAGGTGCACACCTTCGCCCACATCACCGGCGGCGGTCTCGCGGCGAACCTCGCCCGGGTCATCCCGCCGGGCCTGCTGGCCACGGTGGACCGGGCGTCGTGGTCAGTGCCCCCGATCTTCGGTCTGCTCGCCGAGCGCGGCGAGGTGACCCAGGCGGACATGGAAGCCACCTTCAACCAGGGAGTCGGCATGGTGGCGGTCTTGCCGGCCACTGCGGTCGCCGACGCTCTCGCGCTGCTCGCCGCGCGGGACGTGCCGGCCTGGGTGGCAGGGGAGGTCGGCACGGCGGACGCTCCGGAGCCAGCCGGCGTGGCCAGGGCCCGGCTCGCCGGCCGGCATCCACGCTGAGGCGGCCCGTCCGGGACAGCCCGTCCGGGCAGGGCAGCCCCTCCGGGCAGGTTGGGAAACCTGTCCGGGCAGCCTGGGCTGATCAGGAGTGAACTGGCGAAGAAGCATGCAGCGCGGCCAACATCACGGCAGCACGTTATGGCGGTGGGAGCCCGGGCCTGAGCCCGGACGACCACCGTCGGCGACGACCACCGCGGTGAGCCTGCCGCGGTGAGCGACTACCGAAGCGACGCTGTCAGCGGGAGGAACGTCGATCGTCCTCGTCGTCTGCGTAGGCGTCGTATCCGTAGTCGTCATCTACGTACGAGTCGTCGTTGTTGTTCTCGCGCGTCGAGCCCGCGCCCAGATCCGCCTTCAATCGGTCGAGATCCATAGTGGGCGAGTTGTACTTGAGCTCGCGGGCGACTTTCGTCTGCTTGGCCTTAGCTCGGCCGCGCCCCATGGCTCGACCCCCTCGAACATGACGACGGGGACCCGCCCCGGTGCTCTCACTGTCTCGTGCTTCCCGAGACTACAGGGACCGGAGGCTTCTCGGCACGCCAACCCGACAGTTGCCTGTCCCCGGACAAGGTGTCCGCGATCGGAAACGGTGTATGAACCCGCTTGTCCGGTGGGTTCGATCGGGGATATCCGCTCGTCCCCGCCGTCGGCGGCCCGTTTGACGGGGCCTGGATGTGATCACCGTCACCTGTTCCCATTGACGTTCAGGCCCCCGCCGGGCGGGTGATCGTGCCTGGTGGCGGGGGTGTGCCTCGCCTCACGGTGCGTCTCGCCCCACGGTGCGTCTCGCCCCATCCGCGGTCGGCGTCAGGGCAGCAGGATCCCCCGCAGGCGTCCCACGTCGGTCATGCGGCGTTCGGCGAGCCGCTCCGCGGCCTCGGTCGGGGTCACCTCCTCGGCCTCGGCGAGGCGGAACACCTCCGAGGTGGTGTCGAAGATCTGCGCGGCCCTGGCCCGGGCCCGCTCCGGCGAGTAGCCCTCGATCTCGTCCGCGACCTGGATCAGGCCGCCGGCGTTGACCACGAAGTCGGGGGCGTACAGGACTCCGGCGTCGGCGAGCTGCCGCCCGACCTCGGGCTGCGCGAGCTGGTTGTTGGCGCCGCCGCAGACGACGCCGGCTCGCAGCCGGCGGACGGTCTCCGCGTTCAGCGCTCCGCCCAGCGCGCAGGGGGCGTACACGTCGATGTCGAGGTCGAGCAGATCGTCCGGGTCCGGCACGGTCTCGGCCGCCGGGAACTCCACCCGCAGCCGGGCCAGGGCCACCGGGTCCACGTCGCCCGCGACCACCGAGGCGCCGCTGTCGAGGAGATGCCCGACGAGCCGCCGCCCGACCTTGCCGACTCCCGAGACCGCGACGCGGCGCCCCGCCAGGCTCGGCGTTCCCCAGCGGTGCCGGGCGGCGGCGCGCATGCCCTCGAAGACCCCGTAGGCGGTCAGCACGCCGGAGTCGCCCGAACCGCCGTGCGCCGGTGACCGTCCGGTTACCCACCGGGTTTCCCGGGCGATGACGTCCATGTCCGCCACGTAGGTACCGACGTCGCAAGCGGTGATGTATCGGCCGCCCAATGATGCGACATGGCGGCCGAAGGCGCGCAGCAGTGGCTCCGACTTCGCGACGGCCGGATCACCGATGATGACGGCCTTGCCGCCGCCGAGGTCCAGCCCGGCGCAGGCGGCCTTGTAGGCCATCGCCCGGGACAGGGCGAGGGCGTCCGCCAACGCGACTTCCTCGTCGGCGTAGGGGTGGAAGCGGGTACCGCCCAGCGACGGCCCCAGCGCCGTCGAGTAGATGGCGATGATCGCGTGAAGACCCGAGGGACGGTCCGAGCACAACAGCACCTGCTCATGGTCACAAACGGCGCTGAACAGGGACGACCTGAACAGGGACGACATGGCGCACCTCTCTCCTCGGGGCCTTCTGGGGGCCTTCTGGGGGCCTCCGTGGGGCCCGTGGCCCCCACCGCCCTGATCCCGCGCGCGGGCCGAACCACCCCGCGCCGCGCCCAGGGCCCGCAGATCGTGTCCTGGCGAACCCTACGGCGCCGGTAGGCCGGACGGCTTGTGTGCGGACGTGCCAGGATCGAGGCATGCCAGGATCCAGGGCATCCGCGTGGGTGTCGTCGGTCGGATCGCGCGCGGTAAGTGGGTCCTGAGGTGCCCGTCGTCTCCCCCGCGGCGTATCTGCGGGTGTACGAACCGCTCGCTGCCTTTCCCGCGGCCGAACGTGGCCGCTGGCAGCGTTACGCCGCCGCGGGGCCGCCTTCGCGCCGGGCCGGGACCCGCCGGGAGCGGGTCCTGGCGCTGGTCGCGACCGTCCATCCCACCCTTGACGTCGCCGACGAGTCGGCCTTCGTCCAGTGGATCGACGGTCTGATGTTCGTCTGTCCGTGGTCGACCCAGCTGCGGGTGTGGCAGGCGGCGCTCGAGTTCCGCGGCCTGATGCCCGACCGCGTCGCGGAGGCGTTCCTGCCACGGCGGATCATCGAGCCGGCCGAGGTCGAGCTGGACCGGTGGAAGGCCCGCCGCCCCGCGCTCAAGGTCCACGTGCAGACCTGTACCTGGATGGTGCCACCGCCGTGGTTCCTGCTCTTCGACCCGGCCGAACGGTCCCTGGTCACGGGGGACACCGCCGAGCGGTCCATGATCTACCGCACCACGATGAGCCTCGCCAGGCGGCGGGCGGGCCGGGCGGTGGAGGCGGTGGAGGCGCTGCGGGCGAGCTCTCCGGACGCCCCGGGAGTCGAGGGCGTCGGCGAGCTGGCCCGTTGGCTGGGGTCCTTCCATCCGCAGAGCAGGGTCGAACTGGACTACGACGGGCTAGTTGACTTGCTGGACGATGACATGCTTCGGCGCGACAACTCTGTAGAGGACATCGTCGAGGCTGTCAGTGCGTTACGCCGTGGGCGAACAGACCTAGCGGTCGAAGCCTACGAACGAGTCCTGATGAGGTGGAGGCCCCTGCAGGCACGGGAATCCGCGAGCTGATCGGCGCATTCTGTTAACTGAGAGTTGCCGCCCGCTTCGGACGAGCTGTGACTAGTCAGTAGATGGTCCTGACGTGCCATGTCCGAAATGCCCCCGAAGGATGCACGATCTGTATGGGACGGAGCGACGCTCTGTGACGGGAGGCCAACGCAATGACGACACGAACGCCAGACGCTGAGCCGCTGCTGACGCCCGCCGAGGTTGCCACGATGTTTCGGGTAGACCCGAAGACCGTGACCCGGTGGGCGAAGGCCGGAAAGCTGACGTCGATTCGGACTCTGGGCGGTCACCGCCGGTACCGAGAGGCGGAGGTGCGTGCCCTGCTGAAGGGAGTTCCGAGCATCGGAAGTGACATCTAGGTTCGCGCCAACCTGGCGCGTTGCACGAGCCCCCTCCTCTCCTCGGGTACGGGTCCTCGGGTGCGGGCCGCACGGCTGACAGTGCGAGGGTGTCGGTCGTGAGTCCCGCGGAATAGGGCCGAAGGTCTCGAGAGCGGTTGATCGTCCCGTATCGGACGACAGCCGGAGGCTGCGGTATCACCATCGGGCCGCTGATGGAGGGGTAGATAGATCCAGGCGTCGGGTCGTCCGGCATGTGGGTGAGCCCATGCGTCGGGATCCTGTCCCGCCGACGTCCCGCGTCAAGGACCACCTCCGCACCGGGAGGGCGCTGGGTGGACCTGCTGGGGAACCGGCGGACGGCCGTTACGGCTGTCCGCCGGTCTCGTCGCGCCGGGCCAAGGCACTGGACGGACGGCCGAGGCCCTGGACAGCCGAGAGGCTGGACAGAGATCGCTGGACAGAGATCCGAGCTGCCCGGAGGTTGATCATTGTTGGGCCGCCGCCTGGCGCCGTAACCCGCCCGGCACCGTGACGTCGGGCGGCGCCGATAACCAGGGCTGGGGGCGGGAGTCGACTGTGCCCGGTTTCCGGCCCAGTACCAGCGCGTTCCGGTTCACGAACAGCTTCGCTCCGCAACCGTTGTTGGCCGTTTCGGCGCCATGGTCGACTCGGCGGCTGGGCCTCGGCGACGCCAGCCGGGGCCTGTGCGGCGGGATGATCTACGCTGTGCGTGATCTGTTCGAGGCCGGAATCGGGCCGCCGCCTGACGTCGTGGCGCCGGCAGTCGGTTCCCCGCTGTACGCGTACCTCGTCCGCCGCCTGCTGGAGAGCTTCGACATCCCGCGGGGGGTGGCCCGCTACTACCGGCTCATGCAGGGCGCCGACGCCGACGTCAACCGGGGGATCCGGGTCCGGCCGGGAGTCGCGCGGACGAGCCTGGCGGATGAGTGGCCACGGATCCGGCTCGATCTGGACGAGGGGTTGCTGTCCCCGATCGGGATCATCACGGTGCGCTCCCCCGATCCGCGGCTGCTCGGCCTGAACCATCAGGTGCTCGCCTACGCCTACGTCCAGGCCGGAACGTCGATCACGCTCCGTGTCTATGATCCGAACACTCCCGGGGACCGGGCCGACGAGGTCACGCTGAGTTTCGATCTCGCCGAGGTCCATGGTCGCGGCGATCCCGCCGGGCCGGCGCGGATCGAGCACTCGATCGCGATCGGGGGGCTGCCGGTCCGAGCCTTCTTCCGTTCCCGCTACCGATGGGTCGACCCGCGCCGCGCCATCGCGCCCGCGGCAGGCCGCCCCGCGGGGCAGGAGGCGCCGGGCCGTTCACGCCTGGAGAAGGGCCGGTGACGCGGCAGCCGGGTGGCTGGCCGGCCAGGGGAGCGTTCCCACGGGGATGCCGAGCGGTCGGGATCGGCCCGGGAAGGGTTTGTCGTCCGACCGGGCCATCCCCTATGCTTGCGGTGTTTCAGACGATCGACGTCGCGGTTGGGCGGATGCGCAGCCTCGCTGAGGGTCGTCGCCGCGCCCCCATCGTCTAGCGGCCCAGGACGTCGCCCTTTCAAGGCGGTAGCACGGGTTCGAATCCCGTTGGGG
>NZ_CDWWXA010000125.1:0-14333 GCF_977971845.1 Frankia sp. CeCAU1
CGGCGTGGCCGTTGATATGGTCAGCGGCCCGTGTCAGCGTCCAGCCGTGCGCCTGCCGGAAAGCCGTGCGAGGACGAACCCGGTAACGAAGCATGAACTCGTCAGAGATCTCCGCATGGGTCATTCCCGCGTCCAGTATCTGGACCCGTAGCGCATTCCGTTCCGCTCTCACACTCGGCTTGCCCATGCCTTGTCTCCCCCTTCCCGGTCACGTACGTCACGCCGTGCGCGCCATGGCGTCGGGCGAGCGCTGGCCGGAGGAGGGCAGGTGCCACGGGTCCAGCGCACGCAGCGCGTCCACGACCCGCCGCAGGGTCCCGGGATCGGTGCTGTAGAATACGGGCTCCTCCGGTTCCGGCACGGGCGTCGGTGTCCGCGTCGGCATCGCCACATCGGCGTGCGACGCCTGCGGGCCGGGTAGACCGCCGGGAATCTCGGCCCACACGACTTTCCCGCCGGTCTTGACCGGGTACCACCACCATTGGCTGGAAAGCTCGTCGACCATCAGTAGACCCCGCCCATCCTCGGAGAACACGTCCGGGGTTTTGATGCGGGGAGGGCTGCCGTTGGCGTCCCATATTTCGACGAGGACGTTTCCGATGGTGGCGGTCAGTCGTATGGCCACGACGTCGTGCGGGCGGCTCGCCTTCGCGGCATTCGAGGCCAGTTCACAGACGACGATTTCGGCGCTGCTCACGGCGTCCGCGTCCACCGACCATTGCGTGAGCGTGAGGACCGTGCGCTCCCGCATCTCGGGAACGGCCGCGACGGTCGGCGGGAAGTGCGCTACCGCTATGCGGATCGTGGGCGATGGGTCGGCCGCTGTCATGCCGAGCCCCTTGGAGTGGTCGACGCGCGTGCGGCTGTGCAGCGGCCGATGATCGTGGCGTTCACGGCCGGGTGCACTGCGCGGACTGGCGCTGTGACGTGTCGTCCGTGTGGGCAGTGCCGAGGGACGGCAGGTCGCAGCCGGGGAGGACGGCGAACTCGGCCCACGCCACCAACTCACAGCGGGCGGGGGACACGCGACGGCTGACCTTCGCCACGCGATCATCAAGGGTCAGGGGAAGACGGGTACGCGCCTGTCCCATCCGCAGGTGCGCCCACTCGTGGGCAGCGTCGAACTCAGGGAACGCGCCGAGCGGTCGTCCATCCGCGTCCCACACCACGAACCGGCGTTCGTCCATGGCCCTCTCCCCTCGGTTGGTGACGGGAGGCCCCTCGCTGTGCCTCCGCCCGCGCGGCGCTCGTGCTGTCACGGACAGCGCCGCAGTACTGGCAGAATGCACGGCTAATCTGGCATACGCAAGTACGTACGCGCGTTGCATGGGCTTGCGTAGATCAGGCCGCGGGTCGGGCTGGCAGACTGCAACCAGGAGAAGGGAGGACCATGGCGAGCACGCCAGGCCCCACCGTGCGGCGTCGGCGTCTGGGCGCCGAGCTGCGCCGGCTACGGGAGGCCAAGGAGCTGACCGTCGACCAGGCCGGGGAGCACATCCACCGCAGCGGGCCGACGATCAGCCGGATGGAGACAGGCCAGTTCCGGTTCGTCACGCGCAACGTCGCAGACCTGCTCGACCTCTACGGCGTCACCGACGCCAACCAACGACAGGCATTGCTGGCGCTGGCGAAGGAGACCCGCAAGCCCGCGTGGTGGCACTCCTACGGCGATGTCGTGCCGCGCTGGTTCCAGGTCTACATCGGCCTGGAAGCCGAAGCCTCCACGATCACGACCTTCCAGGCCCTGCTTGTGCCCGGCCTGCTCCAGACGGAGGACTACGCGCGGGCGGTCATCCGCGCCGCCTCGCCAGAGCTACCCACGCACGAAGTCGACCGTGCCGTGGAACTGCGGATGAACCGGCAGAAGATCCTGACCGCAGATCAGCCCGCCCAGTTCTGGGCCATCCTCGACGAGGCCGTGATCCGGCGCCACGTCGGCGCTCCCGCGATCATGGCCAGGCAGCTTGACCGGCTGATCGAGGCATCCGAGCAACCCGGAGTGACGATCCAGGTCGTGCCCTTCACTGTCGGCGCCCACGCCGGCATGATCTCAAGCTTCACGATCCTGGGCTTCCCGGACACTGACGGAGCCCCGGAAACGGTCTACATCGAGGCTCCCACGGGCAGTCTCTACCTGGAGAAACAGACCGAGGTACGGCGCTACGAGGCGTGGATGAACCAGCTCCGAAGCTCCGCTCTCGCCCCGACCACTGGCGCCCTGTCGATCATCAAAGCCGCACGTGAGGACATGGAACGATGACCACGCACAGCAACGACGCCCTGAACTGGCGTAAGAGCAGCTACTCCGGCGGCACCGGCGGCGACTGCGTCGAAGTCGCCACCCTGCCCGATGGCGGCCGAGCCATCCGCGACTCCAAGCACCCAGGCGGGCCGATCCTGCGCTTCACACCCGCCGAGTGGGCCGCGTTCCAAGCAGGTGTCCGCGACGGCGAGTTCGACTCCTGACACAGAGCCCCGCCGCCACCACCGGGACCGCGCGGGCGTCGCAGGTGCGGGCATCTCCCGCCCGGCGACGCCCGCTTGCTATGCTCGCCGAGCGGGCACGATCAGCCGTGGCGACGTCATGGTGTGATACGGCTTTCCTTGCGCCGTCCGGAATTCGGCAGTCAGTCTCGGGGAAGGCGTTCGATCAGGTTCGCATCCCTGATGTTGCCATGGACGATCCGTTCCGCGTTCCCGTCCGCGTGGTTCCATTCCACGTCATTGTTCTGTAGTGGACTCCACACGGTCCCACTCCCATCGATCAGCAGGTACCCGTTCTTGCGGAACGTGTTGGACTTCACCGTGACCGATATGTTCGGGAGCAGCTCCTGAAGGCCCTTGACCGCTTGGTCGAATTCCCCATCCTCGATCTCGAAATAGCGGCGGTTTCTACTGCCGAGAGGGCCACTCGGCATGAACTGGAATAGCTGCCACTGTCGTATTCCGCCGAAGTTTGCCAGGGTCTCCGCAATGACTCCAAGGCAGCCGATGTTGTGCTTGTGGACGACTGTATTTACCCCGATCCGGGCTCCCGCAGATTCAAGAAGCGACAGGCATTCGACCTGGTCGGCAGCCGATCCGAACCTGCGAAACGAAGCGATCGTGTCATCATCGACGCCATCCAAGGGGATACCGACGAGGTCTACCAGTCGCGCGACAGCCTCCGGCTCGATCCTGGGTATCGTTCCGTTGCCCATGAAACGGATTCTTGCATCTCGCAGGAAAGCCGTCCCCACCGTGTCGAGATGAATGCGAAGGTCCAGTTCTCGGAGCCCTCGGAGCAGATCGATAACATCGGGCCTGGTAAGGGGATCGCCGCCGCCGACCGTGACCTTGCGAACACCGAGTTCAGCGTGGAGTCGCCGGAAAAAATTTAGGATCACCCCGGTCTCGACCAGATCCCGAGCGAAGTGGTTGTAACAACCGGGGCAGGCGACGAAACACCCGTTTCCGGCCGTCAAGATGATGCTGCGACGCATTCGTCCTTCTCAAGGTCAAGCCAACCAGGGATGTCCTTTACCGCGAAGCGGTCAAAACGGCCCGATAGAGTTTTTCGTACTCGTTGGTCATGCGGCCCAGTGAGTAGAGTTCCGCGGCGAGCCTCCTGCACCCTTCCCTGTCCACCTCCGTCACCTCCGATAGCAGGCCAGGAAAGGAATCGTCGCATCCGGCTATCAGGCCGCCTTCGCCGTTCCGGACTACCTCGGGGGCCGCGCCGGACTGGGTGCCTACGATCGGCGTGCCGCAGGCCATCGATTCGATGGCAACCAGTCCGAACGGCTCGGGAAGGATGCTTGTGATGACCGTCGCCCGCGCGCCGCCCAGGAGACGCACCTTGTCCGAAAACCCGAGTTCACCGAGATACTGCACCTTCTCGCCGTCGATCCGTGGGGAAATCTCCCTGGCGAAGAACTCTCGGTCGGCAGGCTTGATTCTGCCAGCTATTCTGATCTGAATACCCGCGCTCAACGCAGCTTCGATGGCAAAGTGAGGTCGCTTTTCAGGGCGGAGGCGCCCCAGGAAGGCAACATACGGAGGGGATTCCGGCTGCCCACGGAAGGGGAATTCATCGATGTCCAGTCCGTGGCGTACCCGGGAATACCAGCCGACGGAGGGGTCGGAAAGACGCTGGTAGTCGCTGATCGCGACATATTTGTTATCGATCACGCTCGATAGCAGTCGGCGGTTGTCGGCATTGACGTAGCAGTGCACCGTGTGCAGCGTCTTACTGGCACCGTGTGCAGCGTCTTACTGCGTATTTCACGTAAGGCCACCGCTCCCAACAAGCCGGAGTTCGAGTGGAGATGGGAGTGGATGATGTCGAACTCGTCCGCTCGGCTCAGCACTTCGACCATCTGTGCAAGGCGAATAGCCTCGGGCTCGACGACGACGGAGTCGGCATTAAGCGAGCGCGGGTGGACCGCTACGAGCCTACCGGCCGGCGTTGAGTCACCGGAAGCGAATACCGTGACGTCATGACCTCTCCGCGTGAGTTCCTGTGAAAGGCTTGCGACGAGAGATTCGACCGCACCATATCTGACGGGCGGAACAGACTCCCACAGAGGCGCGACCTGTGCAATCCTCATAACAACTCCCGACTGGAGTGCCAATTCCGCGGCAGGGGATAGCGAAAACGTCAGTCGAACGCCGCGAGCCCCTCTCTCAAGCCTTCGCGGATAACCGTTGCGCAGCGGGTGATCTCGGCTTCCATGGCCGGAAAGGAAAACAATCGGATGTACTCCGCGATGTTCGACTCATAGATCCGCGGATTTATGCCGTGCTGCCGGAGCACTTCAGGCCACAGAGGCAGCATCCAAACATGGAAGTGCGGCCGGACGAACTTGTCTTCCTGGTAGGTCTGAACCGCGGCAGGCTTGAGATCGTCGCGCATGATCGTACGGACAGCCCCCATCACGGTCATGGTCCTCAACGCCAACTCAAGCGGAAGATCGGCGATCGTGGCGAGATGCGGCCGAACGCCCACCACCATGAATCCGGGAACCGGCCATTCCGCGTCTTGGCGGACGGTCAGTTCCCCATCGTCGTAGACCGGCCGCAGAATCGACGGCAAGTCGCCCTCATTCTCGTTCATGAAACAGCTGCGGCAGAGGTTCGCACGAACAATGTGACGACGGCCGTCAAGAAAGTCCAACGCCCTCATGTAGGCCAATTCCAACCCCCGCGCCTGTTGAGCGAGACGAAGGGACGGCCAAGGCTACCAGCGATGCGGAGCCCGTGAGACGATTTTCTCCATGACCGACCTGCTCGTGGTTGTGCCGCACCCGGACGACGAGACGCTCTACGCAGGTGGCACCATCCGACAGACCACCCGCCGGGGCCATCATGTGACCGTAGTCATGCTCACCCATGGCGAAGCGGGCCGGACGCTCGGCGTGTGCAGCGCTTCCGAACTCGCCACCCATCGCCGACGCGAGTTCGAGACAGCCATGTCGGTACTCGGCGTCACGGACGCATTCTTACTGACCTACCCGGACGGCACCCTTGGGGAGAATCTCGCCCGCGTCGCCGAAGAACTCTGCGACCTCGTTAACGATCGAAAGCCTCACGAGATCATCACGTTTCCGGCCAACGGGATGAACGGACACCCCGACCACGTGGCCAGCCACCATGCCACCCTGGACGCGGTTCGGCGAAGCCAATGGGAGCCGGCACGGCTACTCACCTTTGCCGACCCGACCGAGTACCGGCAAGATCCTCGCCCTGGCTACCTGCCGCCCACGGAGGTCAATCGACTGCGGGTACCACCGAATCGGTGCCATGACATCTCGGATGTAATCCCTGACAAGCTCCGCGCGCTGGGCAGCTACGAGACCCAGGCGCGGAGCGTAGTCAAGTTTCTACGTCTTCACCCCGAATGGTTCACGACCGAAATGTTCCACGAACAGGCACGGTAGAACGAAGTCACAGACTGCGGCGGAGACGCTCCACCGTCTTGGGTAGATCCGTGATGTCGACCTCGGTCACGACCGAGCGGTCCCGAGCGCGGACTTCGACGATCCCTTCTGCTGCACGGCGCCCTATGACAACCTGTACCGGACACCCAATCAGATCGGCATCCGCGAACTTCACTCCGGCGGAACTTCCGAGCCGGTCATCCACGAGGATGTCAAGCCCTTCCGCCTCCAGAGGCCCGGCGACCGATCTGACCACATCCCAATCGATCTTCCGGCCCAGCGGAATCACTTCTACGTCATAGGGGGCGAGCGCCGCCGGCCACACGACGCCATTCTCGTCGTGGTGCTGCTCGATCACGACGGAGAGAATCCGGCTGATGCCGATGCCGTAGCACCCCATCACCATAGGCGCGTCTCTGCCGTTGTCGTCAAGGAACGTCGCGCCCAGCGGCACGGAATACTTGGTGCCGAGCTGGAAGATGTGCCCGACCTCGACCGATCTTTCGACCGCGAGCGGACCCGTGCCATCCGGAGACGGGTCACCCGGTCTGACATTGGTCACGTCTGCGTACTCGTCCGGCTCGAAGTCACGTCCCCGGTTGCACCCAGTGACGTGATAGTCAATCTCGTTCGCACCGGTACACCAGTCCCGTCCGGCCGCCACGTGATGATCCGCGACGATCCGGCTTACATGGGGCGAGAGCCCCTGCGGCCCGACGTACCCGCGGACCAGGCCGGGGCTGGCCGCAAAGTCGTTCTCATCAAGGAGCGTGGGCGCCGCCCCGAGAACCGTCGTGAGCTTGTACTCGTTGATCTCCCGGTCGCCCGGACAGAGGGCAGCTACGATCTGAGCCCGTTCGTCACCAGAGCGCGGGATCTTGTACAGGACGCATTTGAGAATCCGGGCTGCCGGTATGTCCAGATGCGCGGCGAGTTCCTCGACTCCCGGAACCCCGGGAGTGTGGACCCGCTGGAGCGGCTGTGTCCCAGGCTCCACCTCGACGGGCCGCTGACTCGACGCGGCCTCCATGTTCGCGGCATAACTGCCGTCCGGGGCATAGACGAACAGATCCTCACCGATCTCGCTCGGGGCCATGAACTCGTGGTTCACGTCTC
The DNA here is from genome assembly GCF_977971845.1 of Frankia sp. CeCAU1. Classification (NCBI taxonomy): domain Bacteria; kingdom Bacillati; phylum Actinomycetota; class Actinomycetes; order Frankiales; family Frankiaceae; genus Frankia; species Frankia sp. CeCAU1. Next base: position 7,035 of record NZ_CDWWXA010000125.1, read on the forward strand.
CCCCGATCTCGCCAGCCTGAGCCTCCACCGCTCGAAAGCGAAGCCCACAGCGGGTGAACACACGCTCGTAGGCGTCGTACATCACGCCGTATGTCTCTCGGAGCGAGTCCAGACCGGTGTGGAAGCTGTAGGCGTCCTTCATGACGAAGTCACGCGCACGAATGAGGCCAGACCTCGGCCGAAACTCGTCCCGGTACTTGGTCTGAATCTGGTAGACGCTCAGCGGCAGTTCCCGGTAGCTGCTGATCTCGTTCGCGATGAGGCTGGTCACCAGCTCCTCGTGAGTGGGACCAAGGCAGAACTCCGCCCCTTTGCGGTCCACCACCCTGAACATCAGGTCGCCGTAGTTGGCCCACCTGCCGGTCCGCTCCCACAACTCCCGAGGCATCAACGCCGGCATCAGAAACTCCTGGCAACCGGCCGTCGCCATTTCCTGCCGAACGATCTCCTCGACTTTACGGAGAACGCGAAGCCCGAGAGGGAGATAGGTATAGATCCCGAAAGCCACCTTCCGGACATACCCACCACGAACCAGCAGCTTGTGATTGACCGTCTCAGCCTCGGCGGGATCGTCGCGAAGTGTTCGCGCGAAGACACGAGAAAGATGATCCACGGGGACAGACCTCCGTCACTGGAAAGTAGCCGACCGACGGCGACAGGCCGTCACGCGCCGAACGACGCCGAGCCAGCCCTTGACGGGCGGCTCGGCTAGATCGGTCGACGTGCGGCCTCGACGGAGCCCACCGGGAGATCCCCTTTTCAACCTGATGCCGTACGTTCAGCGAAGCCTCGCGGAGCCACGCTGGCAGCTTTGCGACCAACTTACCGCCTCCGACAGCAGCGGCGGCAGGAGCCCTCGCCGGCCTGGCGACCGTTCATCGCCTCCCAGGACGGCGGCGCGGAGAGAGGCGCTGGGGTACCACAGGTCACCCGACCATCGGCCGCGAGCGGGCGGCCTGGCTCGGCTGTCGGCGGCCGGACTACTCGTGGGCATCGTTGCTCCGCGCGATCCATCGAAGCGGCGTGACAACGGTCGTTGCCGGCGAGCGGTCCGACAACCGCGGTTGCCACCCAAGATCGCTGTGCAGGTTGGATGCCCAGCGGGGATGGTCACAGTGGACTGGTCAATGTGGACCATTGATCGCTGGCATCGGCCGCGCGTGTCACAGCGTCGCAGGTCAAGGCCCTAATGTCCCGGACACGCTGTGCCGCTGGCTTTGCACGATCCCGCTGTGCCGTCGCATCCTGTCCCATAGGGGGCGTTGCTGGGCCCGGTGGCCGCGCGCCCCCGTCCGAGCTGCCGAGATCGTGCACAGCGTGCCTCCGTCACGGCGCGGGCAACGGCGCCCCCGTGACGGTGGCACTTCCCGCTGGCCTGTCGGCCCCGCATGCTCGGCCCGCCAACGAGTCCACGGACGCGGCAGGAGGGGGGCGACCGGAAGGGCGGTTCGCGTGCCAGTGTGGCTCTCAGCCGCGATGGCGGGCAGGTATGGCGAAGGCCCCCGGCGGATGCCGGGGGCCTTCGTCGGTGGTGGGGGGCTACCGGGGGTCGTTGAGGTCTCGCCACACGATCCGTACGCGCTGTGCCTTGTCGCCCTCGACGGTTCCGTCCCCGCCGATGATCACGCCGTCGATCAGTTGGGTGAGGATGACCCGCTTGGCGGCGATGTCCTCGCCGAGCCCGTCCCAGCCCGCGGCGCCGTTCACGGGCAGCGTGGCGCGCCGTCGCGCGCTGGTGTGCCTGCGGGCTTCGGTCTCGCGGATCTGGCGGACGATGGCCTTGTGGGCGTCGTCGTGGGCGTCGTCGTCCATCTTCCCGGACGCCCACCGGTCCGCCAGCGCGCTCTTGCGGGCTTCCAACGTCGCCAGCGCGGCGGCCCCAGGGTCCTCCGTCGCGGCAGGCTGGAGAACCAGTTCGTCCAGACGCCCCCGCACGGCAGCGGAGACCAGCCCGACGAGGACGTCCTCCCCGATGCGGACCTTGGCCGGACAGCGGCCGTCGCGGCGCTGGCAGTAGAGCCGCTTGCCGTTCGTGCCGTTCCCGGTCAGTTTGTGCCCGCAGGACGCGCAGTAGACGAACCCGGCCAGCAGGCGCCGCACCTTCTGCGCGTCGGTGTTGGTCCGCCGCCGTGCGTCGGTCAGGATCGCCCGGACCTGCTCCCACGTGTCGACGTCCAGCACAGCGGGCCACGCCGCCGGGCCCATGACCGCGATGGCGCCCGTGCTGCGCCGCGTGCTGCGGGTCTGGTAGCCGCGCATCCCGATCAGACGCGGGTTGACCATCATCTCCTTGAGTGTGGTCGGGTCCCACGGACGGCCCGTCACGGTCGCCACCCCGTCCGCCTGAAGCTGGCGCGCGATGGCGCCCAACGGCACGCCCTCCAGCACGTCAGCGGCGATACGGCGGATGACCGCCGTCTCCTCGGGGATGATCGCGTGGAAGTCCCGTACCGGCTTGCCCGCGTGGTCGGTGGCGACGATCGGCCCGTAGCCGTAGGCCCGGCGTCCGCCGTGGTGGCGGCCCTGCTCTGCCCGCTGCTGGGCGGCCCGCGAGACACGCTCCGCCGTGCGTTCGGCCTCTCCCGCGTCGATCGAGAAGATGATGTCGGCCATCATCCGGCCGTCAGCGGACGTGAAGTCCATGGTGGTGCCCTTGACCGGTATCAGCATGACGTTGCGGTCCCTGAACAGTTCGATCACGCGCATCCGGTCGGGCCGGTTGCGCAGGAACCGGTTCGACGTCCACGAGATCACCGCGTCGATCTCCCCGGCCCGCGCCATGGCCAGGATGTGCTCGAACTCCGGCCGGTAGTCCTTCGTGGCCGACAGGTCGTTGTCGGTCAGCACGTCGATCAGGTCGACGTCGTCACGCCGGGCGGCCAGCTCGCGGATGTCCTCGTCCTGGCGGGTGACCCCGGCTTCGATCCCTTCACGGTCATCGGAGATACGCCGGTAGCCGATCGTGCGCAGCTTGCGAACCACCCCAGAACCGTACGCCGTGTCCCGTGTGTCCGACCAGAGTGTGATATTGGGCCTCACGCGATTGGGCCTCACGCGGCCACGCTCCCCAACTCGTGACCGCACGTCGCGCAGCGGGAGCGATCGAAGACGTTGGGGACGTGCGGGCAGGGAACGAGCGTCAGCCGCTCCCCACGCGGCCACGCGCGGCACGTGAGCGCAGACCGATCGAACGGCCGGTAGTAGACGATGGCCCCGCCCTCGTCCAGCCGGGAGACGTAGTCCACCCATCCCAGCGACGTCGCCGCGCCAACCTCGACGTCGGCAACGTCCACCGTCGCCGGGACATCGCCGGACGGCGCCTCCTCGACGAGCCCCAGAGCGGTCCGGCCCGCGTCGGTCAGCCGGTAGGGCCGGATACGAACCAGCCCCCGCGCAGGTCACGGAACCTGTCGGGGGCCTCGACGATCAGGCCGTGCCTGACTAGGCTGTCGATCGTTCGGGCGTTGAGCTTGATCTCGGACGCGCCGTGCGCCGAGAAGTAGCCGTGACCGACGCTGTCGGCCCGGTAGAAGACCGTGCCCTCGGCAACGAGGGTCAGCGCACGGCGCTGAGGGTCCGACAGCCGCAGGGCCTTGCTGGTGTGTGCGTCCATGGGGACGACGGGACCATCCTGACCCCGATGCGGCAGTCTGACCTTCCCGCGCCCGGCGTCCGTGAGGGGCGCACGGTTACAGTTCCGGCTGTCCCGATCCTGGCCGGGTGTTCCGCCGCTACCGTTGATGCGGGGAGGAGTTGACTGTAGACGGAGAGCAACAGGAGGCGGCGTGGCGCAAAGACCTAAGCACCGGGACAAGCGGGGTAACACTGACGGCGGGTCCTCCACGGGCCGGAGCGGCACGAAACGAGGCGGGACGAGGAACACCGCCGACCCGGACGACATCGTCAACCAGGGCCCGCTGACCTGTCCGACGTGCGGCGGCTCCGGCCGGGCGGGCCGCCCGACCGCCGAGCTCGACGAGGACGGCATGTTCGGCGGTCAAGGTAAGGACAAGTGCGCATCGTGCGATGGCACCGGGAAGCAGAAGCGATGAGCGCCGAGTCGGAAGGCGGCGCTCCTGAGGAGCCTGCGGCGGACAACGCCCCCGAGGGGCCAGGCGTGATCATTCTGGAGTGTCCGAAGTGCCGGCGCGCCCAGTCGAGGGCCCGTGCGAACGCCCGGAAGGGTAACCGGGACGGCGGCCTCCCGAACCTCAACCTCCAGGCGGTCCCTGACCGCTGCCCCCACTACCGGGACGTCTGGGCGCCTGGGTTCGGGCCGGGTTCCGATCCGCTGTCGCCGCCGGGCACGCCGGAGGAACGTCGCCAGGGCCCGGTCTGACCCCGGGCATGCCGAAAGCGGCCCGCCCCACTCGGAGCAGCCGTCCTTCGAGGACCAAAACCATGATCAGATGCCACCCCGGCACCGCAAGATCGAATAATTCAGGAAATTAGCAGGTAGCAGCGATCTTCCGTTTCCACGCCGCGAACGTGCGCTCCCGTCCGGGGCCGGGTGGGCCTGTCGCCCCGGGCGGGTCCGCAGACCCCGTCAAAGTGGCCAACCGGCGTTGGTCCGGAGGCAGACATCGCCCGCAGAATTACGATGAGTAATAGATCCAGCCTGGACAGTTGCACCTGTGCTCCTGGAACCGCCCACGGTACGCGGCCAGTTGGCAGCCCAGCGGGCCGCCGCCTCGTCGTGGCTGGACGACTACGCCCACCCCGGCCGCCAGCCGCGCCCAGGATCAGCACGCTTTCACCCGGCGCCAACGCTGCCCGCCAGGAGAGGGGTAGCCATGCCGCCCAGCCCGCGTTGCCGAGCGCCGCAGCGACCGCGTCGGCGAGGACGTCGGGGACCTCCATGGAGCGCCAGGGGTCAGTCGCGGGCTGCGAGGCGGATGGCGGCGGGCACGACGGCCCACAGCACGACCAGCACGACGAAGGTGCAGCCCCCGGCGATCCAGCCGGCCGGCGCCCCCTTGACCACGTCGAAGATGAGCAGGACGACCCCGGAGACGGCCAGGGCGAACAATGCCAGGCCCACCTGGGCGAGCCGGTTCGCCACCCGGATCAGCGTCTCCTTCTCCCTGCGCCGGAAGACCGCGCGGTGCAGGCTCACCGGCATGATGAGCAGCCCGGTGGCGCTGACCGTCAGCAGCACGATCACGAGATAGAGCGACTTCTGCTCGTTGCTCAACGTCGTGAACCGCTGCTGGAACGGGATGGCGAGCAGGAAGGCGGTCAGCAGCTGCACGCCCGTCTGGACGACGCGCAGCTCCTGCAGCAGATCTCCCCAGTTGCGGTACCGGCGTTGCGCCGGGGTCTCCGAAGGGTCCGGCCCGCCGTTCGAGGAGTTCCCCCGGGTGGTGGAACTCCTCGCCGTCATCCCGCCGCCGTCATCCCGCCGCCGCCATCCCGCCGCCGCCGTCTGCCGACGCCGTCTGCCGCCGAGCGTCGCGCAGCCGGTCGACGAGGGACACCACCGGCCCGAATACCCGCTGAGCGGTGGGGGATCCCGCGACCGAGGGGTGCGGATGGGTGGGGGCGATCGCCTGAATGGCCCGCAGTCTGCGGCCCAGGCGCACGAGTTCGGATTCGGGACGGACCTGGCGCAGCGCCTCGAACTCCTCCCGCTCCTCGCGCTCGGCGTGTTCCAGCACCGTGTGCTCGAACGCGGCGAGCTTGGCCCCGAACTCGACGCTGCTCGCATCCATCCGATCGAGGTCGGCGAGGTCCCGACTCGCAGCCTTCTCCTCGTGGTTGCGGGCATCTGTCACCTCGGGCCCCACCACCTGCCGGCTGATCGGGCGCAGCACCACCTCCTCGCCGGCCTCGTGGGCCGCGAGCAGCGCCCGCAGCTCGTCGAACGTCTCCTGGCGGCGTCGGCCCGTCGATGTCCTGACCTTCCCGAACAGCTCGCGGATCTCGGCATGCTGCGCGAGCAGGATCCCGACCACATCGTCCTCGGGGAGCCGAGTCGCCCGGGTCCGTTCCCTCGTGGCCTTGCTGACCGTCATCGCACTCTCCTCATCGCGGACCGCGCACCGGACCGTGTCCCTGCTGGCCTGCCCGCTTGGCGGGAACAGGAACCTGGTCCGAGCGGGGGATGCGCCGGACCAGGATGGCCAGGCCCAGGGATGGGCGCTCTGAGAGGAGAGCAGGAGGTTCTTCGGAATTCGGAATCAGGAGGTTCGTCGGCGCCGGGCGGGTCTACCGGCGTTCGAACATCCAGGCCGCGGCCAGCGCTACGCCGACCACGATCCCGACGAGCAGCGCCCCGCCGAACACGAAGAAACCGACCGTCCTGATCAGGGCGATCGCGATCGGCAACGCCGCGGCCAGCAGGAACACGCCGTAGGTGCGCACCGGCGTGTTCACCATGGCAATGATCTTGCGCGGGCCCGTCACCCGGTTGACGTTCAGCTCGTCGGACACCGATGGCATGAGCCGGATCGTCGTCCACGTCAGCAGGACGAAGGCGATCGACAGCCCGAGGGCGTAGAGGAGCCCCACGCCGCGGCCGAAGGCGTCGAACGCCGCACCGGCGCCGATCACGGTGATCATCAGCGGGACGTACCAGGAGGTGGTGCGGTCCTGCCGGGCCTGACCGGCGAGCCAGCGCGCCTGGGCGAACCGTTCGCCGCGCCGACCGGAACCGCCGTAGTACTGATCCGCCATAGTCGCTCGACACTCCCCTCCCACGGCCGGCGCCGTGATGCCCCCGTACCTCACGGGGACATCACACCCCGGTCTGCCCATCCTCCCCCAAGACGAGGGAAAGCCGGGCCGTTTCGGGAGGATCACCTGCCCGCCGCGCCGTCACCGCTGGATCGCGGGCCGCGCTCGGCGCGGCCGCGAGAGCCGACACCGCAGGTGGCGCGGCAGGTGGCGCGGCGGTTGGCGCCGCCGGTGACCCGCCGTCCACCCGCTCGGTACGTGCCCGATCGGGCATCCCCGCCCGGGGCCCTCGATCTCGGGCATGTAAGAGGGCGTTTGATCTGTCCTGATTGCGACTTATGTTCTAGTAGGTGCCTCGCCAGGTTGGGGTGGCCTCGTCCGTTATGCGCCTGGCGAGGTTGTCGATCATAGCTATGTGGATCATGGATTCGGAGCTGGCGGGAAGGGTCTCGTCGTCGCGGGCCAGGCGGCGGCGCAGCATGATCCATCCCAGGCTGCGTTCGACGACCCGTAAGTGTTCGGTGATGTCGTGGGAGGGCTCGCCGAATGCCCGGCCGGCGTTGCCGGTCGGGTGCTGTCGGTGAGGCGAGTTAAGGCGCGGGTCCGTCGTGATCGGGGCGGGCG
>NZ_CDWWXA010000126.1:0-14264 GCF_977971845.1 Frankia sp. CeCAU1
CGGCGCTCCTCGCCCGCCCCGGACTACCGCGGCCCCTGGTCGGGGAGCCGGCCCGATCGCCGGCGCAGCAGCTCGCCGGCGATCCCGGCGATGACGGAGATGACGATCACTACGAGCGCAATCCACACCGCCGCGTCCCGCAGCCCAGGAATGGCTGCCGCCGTATAACCCAGAAGGATCAATCCGGTCCCCCAGACGAGCGCCCCGAGCACGACCGCGATCAGAAAGCGGGACCATGACATCGCCACGGTCCCGGCGAGTACCGGCGCGAACGTCCTCGCCCACGGCACGAAGCGGGCCACAACCAGGGTGATCGGCCCGAACCGCCGGTAGAATTCCTCCGTACGGGCCAGCACCGTGGCGTGCCTGCGCTCCAGGTACGGCCGGCCGAGACGATGCCCGGTGTAGTAGCCCGCCGCCGCCCCGACGGTGGCTGCCGCCGCGACCCCGATCGCGAGGACCGCGACGGACACGTTCGACGCCGCGTCCGCCGCCATCAGCCCGGCCGCGAAGAGAATGGTGTCACCCGGAAGCCAGAACCCGATCAGGATCCCGCTCTCGACGAAGATGACCGCGAAGAGGACGACGTACAGCGTCATCCCGGACAGGCTGCCGACGTCCACTCGACCAGTGTGCCGGCCCTTGGTCGGCACCCGCCGACCAAGTCGGCGGGGACCACATCGCGCGGATCCGCACCGCGCCGGCGACGTCAGCCGCATCCGACCCCGGGACGGGGCAAGGCGTCATACCCTTCGCCCATCAGGAGTCCACGGCGGGCTTCGGCCCGATCCGGCTGCCCTGCACCGCGGGTGCATGGCTGATCGGCGCCCCTACAGGTTCGTAAGGAGCCCCACCGATGCCCATCGCCACGCCAGACGTATACGCCGAGATGCTCGACCGGGCGAAGGCCCAGTCCTTCGCCTACCCCGCGATCAACGTGACCTCGTCGCAGTCCCTGAACGCCGCGCTGCGGGGCTTCACCGAAGCCGGCAGTGACGGCATCGTGCAGGTGTCCACCGGCGGTGCCGAGTACCTGTCCGGCTCGACGGTGAAGAACATGGTCCTCGGCGCGGAGGCACTGGCCGAGTTCGCCCACCACGTCGCGGAGGCGTATCCGGTCAACATCGCCCTGCACACCGACCACTGCCCGGCCGACAAGCTTGACACCTACATCCGTCCCTTGATCGCGATCTCGAAGAATCGGGTGGCCCAGGGGCGCGAGCCGCTCTTCCAGTCGCACATGTGGGACGGCTCGGCGGTCCCCCTCGAGGAGAACCTCAAGATCGCCGAAGAACTACTCGCGGACGCCGCCGCCGCGAAGATTGTTCTCGAGGTCGAGATCGGGGTCGTCGGCGGCGAGGAGGACGGCGTCGTCGGCGCGATCGACGAGAAGCTCTACACGACGCCGGAGGACATGTGGCGGACGGCCGAGGTGCTCGGCACCGGCGCGAAGGGGCGCTACCTGCTCGCCGCCACCTTCGGCAACGTGCACGGTGTGTACAAGCCCGGAAACGTCAAGCTACGCCCGACGATTCTGCACGAAGGACAGGAGTACGTCGCCAGGAAGCTCGGGCTGCCAGCCGGCGCGAAGCCGTTCAACCTCGTCTTTCACGGCGGTAGCGGGTCGGCTCTCACCGAAATCCGCGAGACCCTCGACTACGGGGTGGTCAAGATGAACGTGGACACGGACACCCAGTACGCATTCACCCGCCCCATCGTGGACCACGTGTTCAAAAACTATGACGGCGTTCTCAAGGTGGACGGTGAGGTCGGCGTGAAGAAGGCGTACGACCCGCGTACCTACGGAAAGCTCGCGGAGAGCAGCATGGCGGCCCGCGTCGCCCAGGCGTGTGAGGACCTCCGTTCCGCCGGCACCAGCCTCGGGCGGGCATAGTCCGGCCCAGGAGCGCACGCCGGCTGGCGGGATCGGTTCGTCGGATACCGGCCGGCCTGTCCGCCGGCCGGCGGACAGGCGGACAGATAGCCGCCGGCCGCGAAACCAGGCAACCGAGCAACCGCCGCCGCTCGTCCGAGGACATTCTCCGGGCCCCTCGGTCCGACCCTCTCCATCATTTCCGGCGGACGGAACGACCGGCACGCGGCGGACATCCGACCCGCCCCGGTCCGATGCACGACCCGCCGATTTCCCGTACTATGCCGGCCCGCACGGTCCCCCGGTCGCTCCGACGGCTGGGGGACCACTGTTTAGCGGGCGCGGCACCCCGCTCCTCGCGTAACGCCGCCCCCGCCGGCAACCAGCAGGTTTCGGCCAAATGAGCGGACACGCACCGGACCTTCGGTAACCGTTCACCTACCGCCCCGCCCCCACGGAACCCCTTCGCCCACTGCGGTGGCCCGACAGGCGCTTTTTACAGTAGGTGTCCGATTGAATCCGCCGTGTGCAAAAATCACAACGCTGTAAGTTACCGCCCGATTTCCGTTGTTTTTCTCACAAAAACAGGCTTCAATGGACGAAGTGTAGTATCAGGACGATCACTCGCGTCGATCTCGTAGCAGGGCCGTCACGCCTTTGTCGACATGTCACACATCTGGCCTGATGTGGGACTCTCCGCTCATCGTCGACCATCGGCAAACAGGGTGACCGGCCGAGCACAAATGCCTCCGCACGCCGTACCGCCAGGTTGATGAGCGGGCGCGCACGCGCGATACCAGGCCGCCAGTTCCTACTCAAGCAGGCGCGCCGAGTGTGCTCTTTTTCACGCACCCTATTCAATGCTTGGCGACTCGCCGGGCGGCGTGGTTATGGTTTTCGCCGTGCCCGGCAACAACGTCGGGCATTCGTCGGGCGGCACGCCGAATCCTGCCCCTGGCCGACGATTTCTCGAACCGGGCGGCAGGAACGGGGGACCCATCTCCGAGTATCGAAAGGATTCGATGCTCTCGGGGTGAAGCCATGTGCGACGACCACACGGAAAGGTATTTCCGGTGCGGCTTCCGTCTCCAGGGATCCCTGGCACGGCCGGGCAGTTCCCAGCCCGAATCCGACAGCTCACCTCGCAGGCGTGGGGAAGGACCACAAGACATGTCCGACGCACGTATCAGTGGCCGACAATGCCGCGCCGGTACCCGCAGCCGGGCCCGGGCCCTCGTGGTCGCGCCAGTACTCGCGGCGGCGGTGGGCGGCACCTTCGCGCTCAGCCAGCCGGCCGATGCGGCCACCACCTGGACGGGCCTGCGGCAGTGCGAGTCCGGCGGTGACTACACGACCAACACCGGCAACGCGTACTACGGCGCTTACCAGTTCTCCGCCAGCACTTGGCACAGCCTCGGCTACGGCGGTCTGCCGCACCAGGCTCCCCCGGCCGTCCAGGACGAGGCCGCACTCAAGCTCGCCCGGCGGTCCGGCTTCGGCCAGTGGCCGGCCTGTGGCCGCGGGATGGGCGCCGACCAGCTCGCGGGCGGCTCGTCGAGCTCCTCGGGCCAGGCCTCGCGCACGACGGAACGCCGCGAGCTGACGGTCAGTCCCATCTCCATGAGCACTCCTGTATTCACCCGTAACCTGACGACCGCACTGGCCAGGCAGGTACGTGACGACGTGCGGGCCTGGCAGGCCCGCGTCAACCATCTGGGCTATCCGCTCACGATCGACGGCCGCTACGGACCACGCTCCGCCGCAGTCGCCCGCGCCCTGCAGGCCGCCAAGGGACTCGCCGTCGACGGCATCGTCGGCCCGGCGACCTGGCGGGCCACCTTCCGCTGATCCGCTGATCCTCTCCATCAGCTCCATCAACTCCATCAGCTGATCCATTCGCTCCGCTCCCGTGGCGGAGGGACGACCGCCGCGGGAACCGGACATCCCACCCCGGCGACACCGGTCAGGGGATCTCACCTCGACGACGGGCTGGCCCGACAGGCCTCCGGGCGATCTCCGGTTGACGGCCCGTACGGGCCGGCCCGTACAACCCACCACCAGCATCACCCGGACCGCACCCTGACCGGCCTCCGGCAGGGCCGACGAGGAACAGCAGGACCAGCGAGCCACCTGCGGAACCTGTATGGAAGTGGCACGATTCGCGCGATCCTCACTGGTTACTCCGGACCACCCCGGTTTGCGCTCCATGAGCGGTTCTCGCTAGAGTGCCGCTCACTCGCCTCGTCGGCGAGGCCGCCCGGACGGACGCCGAGTCCTGCCCCCGTACGAGCGGCCGGAACGAACATCGACCGCAGCGGGCAGGAGTGGGGGACCCACATTTCGGGCGCCGCAAGCGGCGTCCTTGGGGTAAAGCCGGTGCGTCCCGGCCCATGGTGGAGAGCGGTTCCCACCCGGGGTCGGATCCTCCGGCCGGGCCATCCCAGCCCGCACCCGACAGCTCACCCCGCAGGCGACGGGATTGGACTGACATGCCCTCTGGGCGTCGTGGCGGCAGACATCGAGCACCGCAGGCCCCATCGCCCGCCGGTCGCATCCTGCGCACCACCGGCGCGGTCACGGCCATCGTCGGCAGCGGCCTCGCGGTCACCGCGGCTCCGGCGGGCGCGGCCACCTCCGACGACTTCGCCAAGCTCCGCCAATGCGAGTCCGGCGGCAACTACGCGGTCAACACCGGCAACGGCTTCTCCGGTGCCTACCAGTTCGACGACCAGACCTGGCACGGGCTCGGGTACTCCGGCCGCCCGTACCAGGCATCGCCCGCCACGCAGGACGAGGCGGCCGCGAAGCTCTACAACCAGCGGGGCTGGCAGCCATGGCCGTCCTGCTCGGTCAAGATGGGCCTGACCAACAACGGCCCGGCCAGTGTCCCGGGCGGCTCCGGTGACGTCATCCAGCAGGCCATCACCCCGGTGGAACCCCCCATGACGCTGGACCGGGCCCGCCGGGAGATGGGGGACGGCTCGTTCAGGGGCACGGTCCTCGACGCGTCCCTGAGCGACGACGTTCGCCCGGACGCCTTCGTCTGGCAGGACAGGATGCGTCAGAAGGGCTTCGTACTCACCGTCGACGGCAAGTTCGGACCGCAGTCGCAGGGCATCGCCGCGCTGTACTCGTACCTCACCCGGGTGAGCGACGGTCAACCCGGGGTCGTCGGCCAGAATCTGTGGAACGTCAGCGTCAGGGCCTGACCGACCGGTCACCGTGCGCGCAGGGCAAGCGCGTCCGGGGTGACCTCCATGACGTGTGCGGCCGGTCGTCGGGCAGGATGCACTCATGATGACGCCGTCCACCTCGGGAAAGCCCAACCTGCTCTCCGGTCCGCCGCCGACGCTCCTGCCCTCCGACGCGGCCGCGACCGATGCGCTGGTCGCCGGTGATCCGCCGGATGCCGTCGCCGCCCGGCTGCCCGCGTTCAGCGTGCCTTGGGCCGCGCTCGCCGAGCTCGCGCTCACCGGCGGACGACCCGTCGAGGCCTATGCCTACGCCCGCACGGGCTATCACCGCGGCCTCGACGCCCTGCGCCGCTCGGGCTGGAAGGGCAACGGGCCGATCCCCTGGTCACACGAACCCAACCGCGGGTTCCTGCGTTCGCTCGCCGCTCTCGGTCGGGCGGCCGCGGCCATCGGGGAGGCCGAGGAGGCCACCCGCTGCCGGATGTTCCTGGCCGACAGCGATCCCGTCGCTGCCAGTGAGCTCGGCTTCACCTGACAGTGAGTTCATCAGGCCGTGTCGGTGGTGGAGACCAGCGAGGATGCCGCAGCCGGCCCCACGACCCCGCCATCCCTAGTAACCTCGCCCGGTGCCTGCTCTTGTCCTCATCGGCGCCCAGTGGGGCGACGAGGGAAAAGGAAAGGCGACCGACCTCCTGGGCGGCGCCGTCGATTACGTCGTCCGCTACCAGGGTGGCAACAACGCCGGCCACACCGTGGTCATCGGGGCGGAGAGTTACGCGCTCCACCTGATTCCCAGTGGCATGCTGCGGGCCGACTGCGTTCCCGTGATCGGCAACGGGGTCGTCATCGACCCGGGCGTGCTGCTGGCCGAGATGGACGGGCTCATCGCCCGCGGCATCGACGTCTCCCGGCTCCTGATCAGCGCGAACGCCCATCTGATCATGCCCCATCACCGGGCGCTGGACCGGGTTATCGAGCGCTACCTGGGCAAGGCGCGGATCGGTACCACCGGTCGCGGCATCGGTCCCACCTACGGCGACAAGGTTGCCCGTACGGGCATCAGAGTGCAGGATCTCCTCGACCCGGGCATCTTCCACAAGAAGCTCGAACTGGTGCTACGGGAGAAGAACCAGATCCTGGCCAAGGTCTACAACCGGCGCCGGATCGAGCTCGACGAGGTGGTCGAGGAGTACGCCGACTACGCGAAACGCCTGCAACCCCACATCGCCGACACCGGTCTGATCCTCGACCGGGCGCTGCGCGCGGGCAAGGTCGTGCTGCTCGAAGGCTCCCAGGGCACCCTCCTCGACGTCGACCACGGCACCTACCCGTTCGTCACCTCATCGAACCCGACCGCCGGCTACGCGGCCACCGGCGCCGGCATCGGCCCGACGAGGATCAGTCGGGTGATCGGCATCATCAAGGCCTACACGACCCGGGTCGGCGCCGGCCCCTTCCCCACCGAACTGGACGACAAGGTCGGAGAGGAGCTGCGCCGCATCGGCGGGGAGTTCGGCGTGACGACCGGCCGGGCGCGGCGCACCGGCTGGTTCGACGCCGTAATCGCCCGCTACGCGGTGCGGGTCAACGGCCTGACCGACCTTTTCCTCACCAAACTGGACGTCCTGTCGGGCTTCGACCGGGTGCCCATCTGCGTCGGCTACGACATCGGCGGCGAACGGGTTGACGAGATGCCCATGACCCAGACCGAGTTCCACCACGCCAAGCCGATCTACACCGACCTGCCCGGCTGGCACGAGGACATCTCCGACGTCCGGTCGTTCGCCGACCTGCCCGGCGCCGCGAAGGACTACATCAGGGCGTTGGAGGAGTTCTCCGGCGCCCCGGTGTCGGCGGTCGGCGTCGGTCCCGGGCGGGACCAGACGCTCGTCATCAATGACCTGGTCTGAAACGACTGGTCCGGAACGGACCTGATCTGATCCCGCCCGGCGCGGGCCGAGATCCGGTCGGTTCCGGTTGCACCCGGAAGCATTACCATCGACGCTTGGGCAGTCACGCAAAGCAATGACGTCCGGGGGTGGTGGCGGTGGCCGTTGTCAGGTCCCGGCCGTCGGATGACGATCCTTCCATCCCCGGGCGGACACCGCTGTCGCTGCCGGAACCGGCCGAAGCCCCGCAACCGGCCCGTTGGCCACCGGCCGTGAGACGCGGTTACCTGCACCCGACCGACTCCGACGCCTGGCCGGTCGGGTTCTCCCCCACCGGCGAGGCTCTGCCGCAGACCCTGACCGACGTGCTGCTGCGGGGCAGCCACGCCATCCGGAGCTCGAAGCGGGCCGAGGCACAGCGGCTCGAACGCGCCGCGGCCGTCGCCAGTCACGTCGACGCCCAGATCCGTGACTTCCTGGACTTCTGCGCGGCCGAACACCTGGTACCACCGGTCACGGTGCGGGCGACCCGCACCACGCCGCACCGCGCGCCGGTGCGGTACCGTGCCGGGCGGCCGCTGCCCGCGCTGGACCTGAGCGAGGGCGGGGCGCCACGGGCGGTCACGGACCCGGCGGCCCGGGCCGACCCGGCGGATCGGGCGGATCGGGCGGATCGGGCGGACGCGGGTGAGGCTGCCGTCGACCCCGGTCGCCGCCGGCGTTGGCCGGGACGGCGGGAACGGCTACAGGCGTGGCCACTGCTGTACTGGCGCTGCGAGAACTTCCCGGCTGCGGGGCGGTCGCTGCACCTGTTCGTCGAACCGGGTGGGCGCGCCTTCGAGGGCCGCGACGATCCCGCCCCGCTGACCGTGCTCGGCCGGGAGGTCCGGGTCTGGCCGGTCGACGCCGCCGCCATCGTCGCGGGCATGGCCGAGGTGGACGCACGCCGCTGCGCGCTGCACCTGGTGCACGGCATGGCCCACCTGCTCTGGCGGTCGGGTGTCGGGCTGTAGTCGCTCAGCGCGGATCGTCCCAGATGATCGGCCGGGAGTCACCGGCACCGACCGGGCACGACGCACACGATGATCAGCACACCCGCTACTGTGGAACCGTGACCCGACCGAACTGCGACGACGCGATGCCCCAGGCGGGGTTCGCCGGTTCGCGATGGCACCCGCGCCCGGTCCGGATCTCCGTCCCGGCGCCGCGCGCCAGGGACAACCGGTGACGGCCGCCACCGACCCTCGCGTCCCCCGCGCACGGCCGTGGCGGCGACGCGGCCCGCTCCGTCGGCGTTACCGGGAATTCGCCGCCGCGCACCGGGCCGCTGCTTGCGTCGCGAGGTGAACTGATGAAGATTCTTGTTGTCGGCTCCGGCGGCCGTGAACACGCGCTGTGCCGGGCGCTCGCCCGCGATCCCCGGGTCGGCTCGCTGGTCTGCGCGCCCGGAAACGCCGGAACCGCCGAGCTCGCCGAGCCCCGCCCGCTCGACGTCGCCGACCCGGACGCCGTCGCCGACCTTGCTGAGGCGGTCGGCGCGGACCTCACCGTCGTCGGTCCGGAGATGCCGTTGGTAGCCGGGGCCGCCGACGAGATACGCGCCCGCGGTCTCGCGGTCTTCGGCCCGAGCGCGGCCGCGGCCCGGCTGGAGGGCAGCAAGGCGTTCGCCAAGGAGGTCATGCGCGCCGCCGGGGTGCCCACGGCGGCCTCTCGCGACCACACCGAGATCGAGCCCGCCTTGGCCGACCTGGACGTCTTCGGCCCGCCGTACGTGGTGAAGTACGACGGGCTCGCCGCCGGCAAGGGCGTCACGGTGACCGAGGATCGCGACGCGGCCGTCGCCGCGGTCCGCGCGAGCCTGCGCGGACCGGACGACCGGGTTGTTCTCGAGGAGTACCTCGACGGGCCCGAGGTCTCCCTGTTCGCCGTGGTGACCGAGTCCGGCGCGGTCCTCCCGATGCTGCCGGCGCAGGATCACAAACGGGTCGGCGACGGCGACACCGGCCCGAACACCGGGGGGATGGGCGCGTACACCCCGCTGCCCTGGGCCTCGCACGGCCTGCCGGCGGAGATCGTCGCCACGGTGATCCGGCCGACGGTGGCCGAGATGGCCCGGCGCGGCACCCCGTTCACCGGTCTGCTCTACGCCGGGCTCGCGCTGACCACCCGCGGGCCGCGGGTGGTGGAGTTCAACGTGCGCTTCGGTGACCCCGAGGTGCAGGCCATCCTCGCCCTGCTCACGACGCCGTTGACGGACGTGCTCTCCGGCCGGCGGGCACCGGTGTGGCGCTCCGGCGCGGCGATCAGCGTCGTCGTCGCCGCGCACGGCTATCCGGTGGCCCCCAGGCTCGGCGACCCGATCCGCGGGCTCGCCGCCGCCGGCGCGCTGGCCGGCGTCGACATCCTGCATGCCGGTACCCGTAGGGAGCCGGATGGCCGGATCGTCTCGGCCGGCGGCCGTGTGCTGTCCGTCACGGCCATCGGCTCCAACCTGGAGTCCGCGCGAGGATCGGCCTACGAGGCCGTCAGCCGCATCTCGCTGCCCGGCGCCCATTACCGCACCGACATCGGAGATCCGTCCCGGATGCGCCACGCGGCCGACGTCCGTCGAACGGACATCGCGTCCGGCGAGGATCCCGCAGGACATAGAAAGAAGGAGTAGACCGTGTCGCAGAGCACCCCCGGGCCGGATCATCCCCAGGTGGCGATCGTCTTCGGATCACCGTCGGACACCCAGACCATGAGCAAGGCCGGCGCCACTCTGGAACGCTTCGGTGTGCCCTACGAGCAGGTGTCGCTGTCGGCGCACCGCGCGCCGCGCACCCTCGCCGACTACGTGGGTCAGCTACGGGCCCGCGACATCTCGGTGGTCATCGCCGGGGCAGGCCTGGCCGCCGCGCTGCCCGGCACCATTGCGGCCCTCACCACGCTGCCGGTAATCGGCGTGCCGATCTCCGGCGGGGCGCTGGACGGCATGGACTCGCTGCTCGCCATCGCGCAGATGCCGCCGGGCGTCCCGGTCGCGACCGTGGGTCTGAACAACTCGACGAACGCGGCGATCCTGGCGATCCAGATCCTGGCGCTGGCCGATCCCGATCTGGGGCTGAAGCTGGCCGCGTTCAAGGACGAGTTCGAGCAGGCCGCGGCGGACGGGCTGAGCGCGGCGGCTGCGGCCGGCAGCCAGCCATGATCGGCCGGTACACCCTGGCGGAGATGGGCCGGGTGTGGTCGGAGGCGCACAAGTACGAGCTGTGGTGTCGCGTCGAGGTGCTGGTCATGGAGGCGCACGCCGCCGCGGGCCGCATCCCCGCCGATTCCATCGAGCCGGTCCGGGCCGCCCCCGCTCCGACGCCCGAAGCCGTCGCCGAGGTGGAGGCCGTCACCCAGCATGACGTCATCGCCTTCCTGACCGCCTGGGCCGACCGCACCGAACCCCGGTCCGCCGCCGCCTACGTGCACTTCGGCATGACCTCCTCCGACCTGCTCGACACGGCGCTCGCGCTGCAGCTGGTCGAGTCGACCGACCTGCTGCTCGCCCGGGCGGACACTCTCGTCGCCGCGCTGCGCGACCTCGGCCTGGCCCACCGGAACACCCTGCGGGTCGGCCGGACGCACGGCATCCACGGCGAGCCGACGGTGTTCGGGCACCGCGTCGCGGACCTGGCGTTCGGGCTCGCCCGCTGCCGCGACCGGCTGCGCGCGGCCCGCGCGGACGTGGCCGTCGCCAAGATCTCCGGCGCGGTCGGGACGTACTCCAACATCGACCCCGACGTCGAGGCCTACGTGGCCGACAAGCTGGGCCTCACCGCGGCCCCGGTGGCCACCCAGGTCGTGCTGCGCGACGGCATCGCCTCCTGGGTCGCGGCGCTGGCCGGGCTCGCGACCGTCTGCGAGGCGGTCGCCCTGGAGGTCCGGCACGGCCAGCGCACGGAGGTCCGGGAGCTGTCCGAGCCGTTCGGCTCCGGGCAGAAGGGCTCCTCCGCGATGCCCCACAAGAAGAACCCGATCATGTCGGAGCGCATCGCCGGGCTCGCCCGGATCGTCCGGGCGCAGTACGTCCCGGTGCTGGAGGGCGTGCCGCTGTGGCACGAGCGCGACATCTCCCACTCCTCCACCGAGCGCATCGCGCTGCCGGATGCCGCCACCGGCGTCGACTACCTGCTGCACCTGACGACCCGGCTGGTCACCGGGCTGGTCGTGGACACCGCACGGATGCGGGCGAACCTCGATGCCACGGGCGGGCTGGTCTACACCTCGGCGGTGCTGCTCGAACTCGTCGAGACGGGGCTGTCCCGCGAGGACGCCTACGCCGTCACCCAGGCGGCGGCGATGGAGACCTGGCAGACCGGCGTGCCGTTCCGGGAAACGCTGCGCAAGCACGCCGGCGACCGCGGCCTGCCCCTGGACGAGGCCAGGCTCAACGAGGTGAGCCGGCCCGAGCGCTACACCGAGCGCCTCGGCCCGGTCTTCGACGCCCTGGCGGCCCTCACCTGACCCGCACCCCCGCACCTGACCCGCCGCGCAGCCGCGCAGGCATGGCGCGGTGCCCCGGCCGGCAGGTGCTGTTGTTCTCCCTGGGTACGGTCTGTCTATGCCGCTTACACATGAGGAGTTCGCCGGACTCACCCACCTGGGTTCGGGCAAGGTCCGGGAGCTGTTCGCGGTCGGGGACGACGCCGTGCTGCTGGTCGCCAGCGACCGCATCTCGGCGTTCGACGTGGTCCTACCGACCGAGATTCCCGACAAGGGAGCCGTTCTCACCGGGCTTTCGCTGTGGTGGTTCGACCAGCTCGCCGACCTGGTCCCGTCCCACGTCGTCAGTTCGAACGTCGACGAGTACCCCGCCGAGCTCACTCCGTACACGGAGCAGCTGCGTGGCCGGTCGATGCTGTGCCGACGCCTGAACATGGTGCAGATCGAGTGCGTCGCCCGTGGTTATCTGACCGGCAGCGGGCTGAAGGACTACCAGCGCACCGGCGCGGTCAGCGGGCATCCCCTACCCACCGGGCTGGTGGACGGCAGCAAGCTGCCGGCACCGATCTACACGCCGTCCACGAAGGCGCCGATCGGTGAGCACGACGAGAACATCAGTCGGGCCGACGCGGCCGGCCGGATCGGCACCGAGCTCGCCGCCGAGCTCGAGCAGCTGACCCTGCAGATCTTCGGCCGGGCCAGTGTCCTCGCAGCCGAGCGCGGCATCCTGCTCGCTGACACCAAGTTCGAGTTCGGTCATGACACCCAGGGCACGCTGCGGCTCGCCGACGAGGTCCTGACCCCGGACTCGTCCCGGTTCTGGCCGGAGGACACCTGGCGGCCCGGGGCCTCCCAGCCGTCCTTCGACAAGCAGTACATCCGTGACTATCTGACGAGTACCGGCTGGGACAGGACCACGCCGGGGCCGGAGCTGCCCGCGGACGTTGTCGAGGCGACCCGGGCCCGTTACGTGGAGGCCTACGAGCGACTGACCGGTATCTCCTTCAAGGACTACCTGTCCACCGTCTGACCGCGCTCGCATCGCGAACAGCACGAGAAGTTATGTTCTGGATACTATAAGTTCATCTTAGGTTCTCTCCTAGAAGAAGATCGAGATATCGAGAGAGGTGAGCT
This sequence comes from Frankia sp. CeCAU1, assembly GCF_977971845.1. Lineage (NCBI taxonomy): Bacteria > Bacillati > Actinomycetota > Actinomycetes > Frankiales > Frankiaceae > Frankia > Frankia sp. CeCAU1. Next base: position 12,564 of record NZ_CDWWXA010000126.1, read on the forward strand.
GCCATGGCCACGAAGACGGACCCTCCGCCACGGGCACGGACACAGCCGCACCGGGAGGACACGGACACCTCTGCCCCTGCGCGGGACCAGCGGCAGCCGGCCGCGCCCACGGGCCCCGAGCGATCGTCTGGCACACGCACCTTCACGGTCCGGGCACCGCTACTCACGTCGCGGTTCGAGGTTGGACGAGGTACGAGCATGCAGTGGCCGTCACTGGGCAAGAGCGCCTACTACCTGGGACTCGGCGGGCTCGCCGCGGCCTCAATCATCGAATGGCCGGTCGCGGCGGCGATCGCCGCCGGCACCTACGTCGCGCAGCACACCCGCCCAGGAGCCCCCACGCCCTCCTCTCCCCAGGGGGCCGAGGCCCCTGAGCGGGCTGAGCCCGCGCACGCCGGGAGCTGAACTCCGGCGGACTCGCCGCCCCCACGAAGTGGGGCATAACGTCATAAAGCAACAAATTGCACCTTCCGGCGTGAGCAGAGGGCTTCGTTCGGGACGATCGCCCGAACGAAGCCCAGCTCACAGGGGAGGGCGGCAACCATTGCAGCCGAGTTACAGTTGCCAACGACGTCCGGTACCCCATCCGAGGACTGGAACGGATCATGACTACTGTTTTCTCCACCACGCCCGGCCGCCCATCGACGGAATCCCGCGACCAGGCGGCCACCGCCACGGTCCCCTCCGCAAGGAGCATTGCCCCCTCCGCCCGGCCCAGCACGCTCCCCGGCTCGTCCCGTCCCGTCCTGGCCAGAGACCGGGCCGAGCTGCGCGCCGCGCTCGCCGCGCTCGACCGGCAGGCCAACATCGCCCGGCGGGATGAGGCCGGTCTGCCCGCGCCGGACGGCGCGCCCACTCGGGCGGCAGCCGGGCACCCGCGCCCGACCAGAGCCGTCGTCATGACAATGGGAGCGCTGCACGAGGGCCACGCCTCGCTGCTGCGCGCCGCCCGGGCCCAAGCGGACCAGGTGGTTGCCACGATCTACGTTAATCCGCTGCAGTTCGGCGCGGGTGAGGATCTCGACCGGTACCCGCGCACCCTGGCCGCCGATCTCGACGTGTGCGCGGGGGAAGGAGTCGATCTCGTCTTCGCCCCCGGGGTGATCCACGACCCGCCGCCGCTCGTCCGGTTGCAGGCCGGGCCGCTCGGTGAGCTGCTTGAAGGCGCCGCCCGTCCGGGCCATTTCGATGGGATGCTGACCCTGGTGGGGACCATGCTCCACCTGGTCCGTCCGGACCTGGCGTTCTTCGGGTGCAAGGACGCCCAGCAGCTGGTCTGCATCCGCCGGATGGTCGCGGACCTCGCCTTCGACGTCACCGTGATCGGTGTGGAGACCGTGCGCGAGCCCGACGGCCTCGCGATGTCGAGCCGGAACGTCTACCTGACCCCCGACCAGCGGCGCAGCGCGCTCGCACTGTCCCGAGCGCTCGCCGCCGGGGCACGGGCCCAGGCGGGCGGGCGGGACGCCGTGCTCGCGACCGCGCGGGAGGTCCTGGCCGCCGCGGACGGGGTGGACGTGGACTACCTCGCCCTGGCCAGCCCCGACGATCTACGTCCGGTCCGGAGCGGTCCCGCTCTGCTACTCGTCGCAGCCCGGGTGGGCACCACCCGCCTGATCGACAACATCGATCTCGTCCTGCCTCCGGAATCCCCGGCGCCGGCCCCCACCGGAGCTCCGGCATCCGCCGGATCCCCCGCCG
>NZ_CDWWXA010000127.1:0-13977 GCF_977971845.1 Frankia sp. CeCAU1
CCAAGCCGTCGCGCTGCCGGCCCTCACCACCGCCGAAATCCCCGGCGCAGCCGCCGACGCTCACGGCCTGTTCACTCGCGCCGGCTGGCAGCGAGTCCCCGGACCGATCCTGCTTCGCGGGCCGATCCCGCCATCCGGGGACGCCTCGCTACCGTCGACCGTCTGGACCGCCCAGGACACCACCCCGCCCGATCTCGCCCGCCACCTCGGCAGGCTCTATGCAGCCACCTACCCGGACCAGGACGCGCGCACGGCCGCAGACACGCTGCGGCGCTGGAGCCAGGACCGCCGCTACCAGCCCGACCGTCTCCTGCTCACCGGCCCCGCACATCAGCCCACCGCCACGGCGCTGCTCTACCCCCTCGCCAGCGACCACGGTGGCGAACCGCCCGAACTCCTGATCGCCGACATCCTCACCGACCACAACCTGGCCGCCGCCGACCAGCTCACCGCATGCAACGACCTCGTCCACGCGGCCCTGCGGCACGGCGCCCTCGTCGGCTCGACGGTCGTCCGCGCCGTCCTGCCATCCCATCGCCAGCCATGCCTCGCTGCGCTGGACAACGCGGGACTGGCACGCGTCGACGAATTCACGCTCTACGCCCCGCCCGCAGCGGCCAGCGGGACGAACCCTCAGCCCGACCATGACCAGCACCGACGTGTGCGCCGTGGCCGGCCTTGGGCTCCCTTCACTCCTGATACGGCGCAGGGATCGACTCGACCGTCCGCGGCGGGTACAGGCTTCTCCGACTGGGCGTGGGCCCCCAGCGCCGGCGGCGGCAGATAGGCGCCGCGGGTGACCGCCCAACCGCTCGTGCGGCGAGACGTCGCGGGCGGCCGGGGCCTCCGGGCGGGTCGGCGCGGTCGAGCGGGCCACGCCCGTCGATGAGTTTCGCGGGAGCCCAGCGTCTACGTGATCGTGAGTGTCCGCACGATGCGCTGGGCGGCAGGAGGATCAGACCATGAACTCGATGGCACGCCGGATGTTCGAGCTGGTCGAGCCGATCGGTATCATCCCCTACGCGGCCGATGAACCGAATGAGGCGATGTTCGCCCTGGGGTTCACCAACTACTGGGACATCTACTTCGCCGGCCGGGCAGCCCCTCTGGGTCCCGTCCCGGCGGAGGTCGTGGACGCGCTCTTCTACAACTTCGCTCCCGGCGAGGTCGCCCGCCACATCCCGAAGGTATGGGACACGACCACACCCGAAGCCGCGATCGCCGCCCGGCAGACAGGCTGCGTGCGGGCGTTGCGGCGGATCCTCGGCGATCACGTCGACTCGCCCGCCTTCGCGCGAGCCGCCGACCTGCTGCTGCGGGCCGCGACCAGCGCACCGTTCGAGGGCCGGCCCATGTACGCCGCGCTGCGCGCGATCCCGATCCCCGATGACGTGGTGGCTCGCCTGTTCCACGCGGCTTCCCTGCTGCGCGAGCACCGAGGCGACGGGCACATCGCCGCCCTGATCACCGAAGGTGTCGGCGGTCTGGAGGCTCACGTCCTCCACGCCCTCGGAGTGGGCATGCCCGCGGAGAAGTTCGGGCGGATCCACCACCTCCCCCCAGCGCAGCTCGCCGCCGTGATCGACGGGATGCGCGCTCGCAACCTGATCGGAGATGACGGTTGGCTGAGCGAGACGGGCCGCGCCGTCAGGCAGCGGGTCGAGGCGCTCACCGACGACCTCGCCGCGAAGCCGTACGAGAGCCTCGGGCCCGGCGAGCTCGACGAGCTCGTGACCACCCTCGAACCGCTCGCCACACTGCTGCTCGCCGACCAGCACTGGTAGACGGAACGTAGCCACCCAGGACGCGGATGGGGTGCAGCGGCGGGACGCCGGCCGGGTGGTGCCTCGTGACTAGGCAACCTGAAGATCGCGTAGGTATGCCCTGAACGCTCGCACGTTCTCGCGGCCCGAGTCGGTGGGCGGCACGGCGGTGGCCACGTCCCGGCTGACCTGGATGATGGGGCTGTTGTACTGGGCCCGCGGCAGGCCGGTCATCGCGGTGTACGCCTGATCGATCCCGCCGTTGATGTCTCCGCTACGGACCTGGCACAGCGCGCGCTGGAGGTCCACCAGGACCGGCCCGCGGCGGTTCGCGACGGGAAACAGGTGGGAGGCCGCGGCCTGAGCCTCGTCGGCGCGGGTCCAGTCGCCAAGGTGGGAGTAGGTGTAACTCTCGGCGAGATGCAGGGCACGTTCGGACCACCCGAACCACGAGACGGTGTCCCCGGAAACCTCGGGCGGTAGGCGCTCAAAGTTGATCTGCACCTCGGTCAGGACGCTGCGCGCTTCCTCGCCGCGTCCCGCCCTGACGAAAACGCGCGCCTTCCCGTCCAGGTAGTCCTGCACCGCGCCGGGCGGCGCGTGGACGCTGGCGGCGATCGCGTCGGCCTCGGCAACGAGGCCGAGGAGGTCCGGCACGGGTCGCTGTTCGTACAGCCCGCGGACGATCTCGCGCCCGCGGGTCCACAGCCGCGCGTGGACATCGCCGGAAGCGTCGGCTGCCCGCTTCGCGGTGCGCCACCAGCGACGAGACGACGCCAGGTCACCGACATCCGCGGCGGCATGTGCCGTGAAGGCCGCCAGTAGGGCCCCGATGCGGCGTAGTTCGCGCACGACCGTGCTGTCGGTCTCGTCTCGCGTAACCCCGCTGAGTATCGACAGGTCGGCGTCGGGGTCGGTGCCGTAGCTGAGGCTGTAGTCGTGCACGATCGCTCGCCACTCGTCAACGCCCGGTACGCCGTCGTCGGGCGCAAGCGACGTGGTCACCAAGTGGCGGGTGGGCTCCATCGCCGCGAGCGGTGCGACCAGACCGGCTCCCGCGAGAAAGCCGCGCCGGTCAACGGGCACAACAACCACCCCATGGGCACTGCGGGCAAGCTCGCGTTCTGTCGCCTCCAGGCTACCGTCGCGCGCCCCACCAGTGTGCCGAACGACCGAGTCGCCCCGGACTTCAGAACCTGTGGCACGCAGCGCCGAGGCGGGCATGCCCGACCCGGTCATCGTGTCCAGGACGAGGCGATCGGCGGCCGTGTAGTTCTCGTGGTCGTCGAGGTCGAGGAGACCGCCTATCGGCGCACCGTAGGCCACCGCCAGCAGCGCGAGAACACGCGGGGTGGGCCGCGTCCCGGACCGGGCCGGCCATTTCTCCAGCTGACATAGGCGCGGCCCGGTCATGGGAGCCCGCCCGTCCTCGTCGTATCCGGTGCGCGCGGCGGCATCGTTGACCTGGCGCGCGGCCTGGTTCAACGTCCAGCCATGGGCGTGCCGCCACGCCGCACGGGGCCGGAGCTGGTAACGCCTCACGAACTCGGCGGCGATCTCAGCGTGCCCCATTCCCAGAGCCCGCATACGGGAGCGCAGATCGTCCTGCTCCTCGCGCAGGCTCAACCGTACCGTCGCCATCTCCACCCACTCAGTTCCTGGTCCGCAACGCACCGCTATCGGCGCAGACTAGGACTCCTGGTGACGATGTCTATGCGTGTTGCGTATGCCATCCATCGATCTATGGCATAGCCACGTCCGCCCTAAAGGACCGACGCTCGTGATGTCCAGACCTGGGCGTGTCGTCGCCGGCGGCTTCGTGGCCGCCGCCCGGGTCCAGGAGCCGCAAGCGCCGGATTGGCCAACCCACGCGACTTCCGGCTGTCACAGTTGGACTGGTGCTGTCACAACCTAGCTGCAAAGAGTCGCGACTCATCGCAGTTCGTGTCCATTCTGACCGCTGCTGCGACGGCTATCGTGAGGGGAGTTCCCATGTCAGAGGACGCGGCGGTTCTTGACCGCCTCACTGCGGACCTGTTCGATCTCGACACCCGGACGATTCCGGTGACTGACGTCGACGAGTCGAACACGACGACGGACTGCACGGACGACGGCTGCTCGCGCACCTGTCCGAGCGTGGGCTGCTCGGCGACTTGCAAGGATTGCAAGTCGTAGGCCCACCGGTGCGTTCACGCCCGTTCGCGCCTTTGCCGGGGGCCGCGGTGTTGGCGCGCATCCCGCTGCTCCCAGTGGGCGGCGACTTGAAGGGCCGGGCTGTGGACCCGGTCGTGGTCGAGGGGATCACGCTCACCTCGCGCGAGGCCGTTCCCTCGGCCCTCAGCGCGCCCGCCGCCGGTCGCTCCGCGGCGACTGTCCGCGCCCTTGACCGACGGGCGCGGCTGCGCCCGACTCCGCGAGCGGTATTCGCCGGCGTCCAGACAGTGGTTGTCGCCGATCGTGACTGCGAACTGCATCTCAGCGGCGATCATCGTCCCCGCAGCGGCCCGAGCCCGGTGTCGCTGACCACCCTCGTCGACCACCTGCTAGACGTTCCCGGAGTGGTCGAGCGACTCACGTTCACGACGAACAACCTGGTCCGTCGCCGCGGCCAGCGCTTCGAGCACGAGCAGCAGCCGCTCGGTGCAGGCGCGCCCCAGCTCGTGACCATCCGCGCGACCGCGGCAAGCACCCTGGTCCTGCGAGTGTGTGAGCAGGGAGCCCGGTACAGCGTGATCGGCGCCGCCGTCGGTGACAGCTGGCCGACCGTCCCGGAGTCGACGCTGCGCGGCATGGTCATCGAGATGACCTGCCAGGGGTTCCTGCTGACCGACTTGCTGCCCGTCGATTTGGGGGACTATCCTCTCCGGCATCTGCTCGCCCGCCTGCCCAGCGGCTGCGACGTCCGCGGCTCGCTGAAGGATCTCCGGGACCATCTGAACATCGCTGACCAGCTCCCGCTGGGCGCAGCGCCCCGGCTCGCGGCGCTCCAGGCGGCGCGAGAGGCGTCCGCCCGCGTCTGCGGCCAGGACAACCCGCTGTGCGTCACGTGGCCGCCGACGCGGCCATCACCCTGCCTCGCGCACTGTTGGAGGACGCTGCCGAGGCCGTCAGCGTGCTGTGGACGATGAGCCCCACCAAGCCGACGCTCGCCGCCTACCATGCCCGGTTCCTCGGCTGGTGGGGCCCCGGCCGGTTCGTCCCGCTCGCCGAGGTTGTCGACCCGGTCATCGGGTTGGGCGACGAGGGCATCGAGGCCGCGCAGTCGTCTCCGGAGCGCCTCGCGATCCTCGCCGCCCTGCTCGGCTGCGCGACCGCCCACGGCCGGACCGACGTTGTCCTGGACGATGCCACCGTTGCCGCGCTCGCCGTGCCCGGCGCCGACCCGCCGCCGCCCGGCGTGGAGGCGTACGCTCGCGTGCTCGCCGCCTCGGAGGAGGACCTGGCCGCCGGCCGGTTACACCTCGCGCTCTACGTCGGTGGCACCCAGGATGCCGGGTCCAGCATCGGCCGATTCACCTCACTGCTCCTGGGCAGCGATCCGCGCGTAGCCGACCCGCCAGCCGGCGCGCTCGTCGCCGAGGTGGTGGCTCGCCCCCGTATTCCGGTGTTGGCGACGATCGCCCCGCCGACCGGTGTCGCCCCGATCCGTATCCCCGTCGGGATTCCGGCCCGGCCGGGGGATCTGCGACTAGACGACCTGCTGGTCGTGGCCGACGCTCAGCGCCTGACGCTGTGGTCTCGGGACCATCGTCGTCCGGTCATTCCGGTCCTGAACTCCCGCATCGGGCCGCGGTACCTGCCGGCGGAGGCCCGGCTGCTGGCGCTACTGGGCCGGTCCGGGTGCCGCCCATGGCGCCTGTTCTCCTGGGAGTCGCTGCGTGAGACCGCCTTCCAGCCGCGGGTGCGCTACCGGTCGACGATCCTCGCGCCCGCCCGCTGGCGTCTGCCAGGCCAGCTGGCAGACGCCTCCCGCGACACCACGGCCTGGCCGGCGCAACTGCGGTCCTGGCGGATGTCCACCGTCCCACCACCTCCGACCGTGGTCGTGACCGACGATGACGAACGACAGCTCCCGCTCGATCTCGACGACCCGCAGGACGCGGAGCTGCTTCGCCGTTATGTGCGGCGCGGGCTGCGGGCCGTCACCGAACAGCCCGGCGGCGAGGGCACAATCCAGGACGTCGTCACCGGCCCGTCGGGGCGCCACCTGCTCGAACTCGTCATCCCGCTCGCCGCCACGGCGCCTCCGCCGACTCCGGCCCGTCCAGTCACCGCGCTGCCGCGGCCAGCGGGTGCTGGGTGCTATCTGCCTGGCGGTCCGTGGCTGTCGCTCGCGATCGGCGCGCCGGCGGCCCAGCACGACGAGATCCTCGCCGACCTCGCCAAGATCCTCCCGGGCATGCGCGGCATGTTCGACCGCTGGTTCTGGCTGCGCTACCGCACCCAGGCCCTCGGTCCACATCTGCGGGTCCGCTTCCACGGGGCCCCGGCCGTGCTCGGCGGCGAACTCCTACCGGCCGTCTCCCAACGGGGCGCGCGTCTGGTGGCGGATGCCCTCGCCTCCGGGTTCAGCGTCGAGCCCTACGACCAGGAGATCGAACGTCACGGCGGGCCGGGTGCGGTCGAGGCTGCCGAGGAGGTCTTCGCGGCCGACAGCGACCTGGTTCTCGCCACGCTGAGCGCGACCCAGGACGCCGATCAGCGGCTCGTCGTGGCCGGGCTGACCGTAGCGATGGTGGCCCGCACGCTCGCCGGCCGTGATCCCGCCGCGCTCGGCCGCCCCCGCCTCGACCGGGCCGCCCACCGCCGCCTCGCCGATCTACGCCGCCTCATGAACGACGCGGCGCTCGACGGCACAGCCACCGTCCCACCGTCCCACGCCGCCTGGACGGAATACCTTGAGGCGCTTCGCGTGTATCACGACCGCCTGCCCGCCGACCGGCGCGCGGACTGCGCGTCCTCGGTCATCCACATGCATGCCAACCGACTCCTCGGAGACACCGCTCTCGAACAGATCGCCAGGGTCCTAGCCACCGGCCGCCTCGCCCGCGAGACAGCGCCATGATGACGAGCGATGCGCTGACTGGCGACGCTGCGCGGCAATGCCTAGCCGTCGCCGAGCGGCTGTTGCACCCCGAGACCGTCACGGCAGCCCTCTCAGCCGGGGCCGCGGCCAGTCTCGCCGACGGCCTGCCCGGGACAGCACTGCTCCACGCCCGGCTGGCGACCGTCCACCCTGATTTCGCCACAGCCGCAGCGAACCACTGGACCCACGCAGCCCGCCAGACCCCGCAAGGCGGCCACCCCACGGACGTGTACCACGCCGGTGCGGGCCTGGCCGCTTCGCTGATCATCGGCGTGCCCTACCTCCCCGACCCAGCCAGCCACGCCACGAGCACGGCCAAGGCCGCCCGCTGGCTGTCCACGCAGGCCGTCACCCTCGCCGAGCACCACCGCACCGCCCTCACCCATCGGCCGGTGAACGCTCCCTGGCACGTCTACGACGTCATCAGCGGCCTCACTGGAGCCGGGAGAGTCCTGCTCGCCGCCCACCAGTCAGGGCACACCGCTGCCGAACCGGGGCTACTGACCGCGCTCACCACGCTCACCACACTGATCAACCGCGAAGCTGGAAGCCGCCCCGGCTGGTGGCTGCCCGCGGACGGTCACCCAGATGCAGTCACCGTGCATCCCTCCGGTGCGGCGACCACCGGCATGGCTCACGGGATCGCGGGACCGCTAGCGCTCATCGCCACGGCGCACATGGCCGGAGTCACCGTCCCCGGTCAACGCGACGCCATCACGTACGCCGCCGGCTGGCTGCTGCGCTGGCGGGACGAACGCACCGGCACATGGCCCCCGCACATCACCGGCGACGAACTAGACGCCGGCCACGCCGCCTTGCCGACCGGCCGGGCCGACGCCTGGTGCTACGGCATCCCCGGCGTCAGCCGCGCGGTCGCGCTCGCCGGTCAGGCCGCCGGACAACCTGCGGTGGAGGACGCCGCGCGCGAGGCGTTGCGCTTGCTTGCGGACCGGCCGGGCCGCTGGGACGTCGAAGGGCCGACACTGTGTCACGGACACGCCGGCGTCCTCTGCGTCGCCGACGCCATGCACAACAGAGTCGTTGCCCAGCAGGCCGTGACTGCGGTCACCAACGCGTTCGACCCCACGCGCCGCTTCGGCTTCGCGCACCTCGCCGGGAACGCAGCCACCGACCGGCCCGGATTCCTCACCGGCGCCGCCGGGACGGCACTTGCGCTCGCCGAACGCGCCATGCTTCCCGTCCCCAAGGGCCTGCAAACGACGTGGGAGGCCCTGCTGCTTTTGTCCTGACTGCCCGGCCGAGGCGGTCAAACCGCGGCAGGTGCCTTCTCAGCCGTCCGGACGAGAACCCGGCTGTCACGTTTGTCGACCGCAAGCAGCACGCCCGACACCTCTGGCCGGACCCCGTCAGCCGGATGCGCCTCGATCCACAAGCGGACGCCCCGACCGCCATCACGGTCCCAGTCGCGGACCCGCTCGGCGAGCCGGTCCGCCAGCTCGGCGCCCCGCGGGCCGTAGCCGCAGGCACCGATCTCGTAGCTGGGCATCTCCGCGTCGCCGCCAGGACCCTGCCGTGTCGTGAGATACGCCAGCGTTCCGCCCTCAACGATGCCCATGCTTCCCCACGGCCCCTTCGGCGCCATCAACCGGCCGTCCTCGACCGCGGCCCGCGACACCAGCAGCCGGCAGAAGCCGTCCAGCGTGGCCAGCCAGAAATCGAGATGCTCCGTCCAACCCCACGGAACCGCGACCCAGGTCCAGCACACCGCCACAGGATGATCCAAAGCGCCCCGCAGCGCCGAGGCATCCCCCGGGCGATCGTCATCGAGCCGGATGGTCAGGTCCGGGCCGGCGCCGACCCGGATGTTCTGCTCGCGAACGGCACCGAGACCACGCATCGGCATGAACCCGTCCTCCACGACCGACCGGCTCCGTAGCACCGCTCCGGCCCGCTCGAACACGACCGTTCGAGTCAGGCCAAGCATCCGCAGCGGCACCACGAGACGTCCATCCTCGGCCAGCTGTGCCCACCAAGCTCGCGGGATATCCCAGGCGCCCGCGGTGACCACAATCCGGTCAAACTCCGCCTCTCCGGGCGCCCCGAGCATGCCGTCTCCGTGCACCACCGTCACGGCTGCACCCAGGCTGCTCAGCGCGGCGCGGGCTGCGGACGCCACGGCCTCGTCGTACTCGATCGTCGCCACGGAACCAGCCGAGCCAACCAGATGGGCCAGCAACGCCGCGTTGTACCCGGTCCCAGCACCAATCTCAAGAACCCGATGCCCCGGACGAACATCGAGATCCTCCAGCATCCCGGCGACCGTGCCCGGCGCAGACGCCGAACTGATCGGAACCCCATCACCGTCGCGATGGGTCACCACCGGGTCCGGCCCATAGGCGCGCTCCAGCGACACGTCGGGCACGAACACGTGCCTCGGCACCGCCCGCACCGCCGCGTCCACCTGGTCGCTCAGCGCCGCGCCCGACGGCCGCAGGCCATCGACCATCGCATTCCTCAGCTGGTCGGCTGACACGTTCCCACCTCCAAGATCATCGTTCCAGTGATCCGCCAGTCACCTCGCCTGCCCCGACCCATGTCGGCGACGGGGCGGTACGCCGACACCAGCTCCGGGAATGGAGTCGGTCTCCGGTACGGCATCTTGCCCCGCGACCCACCAAGAGCCGGAGCTCCTTCAAGGAGACCAGGAGGCGGCTTGCACGGGGCGGGTAGCGATACAACCGCGCGTGTGCAGCGCGAGAGCCGACGGTGGGATGACAGCGCCGTGGCCGGCGGACAGCACGCTGCCACCCGTCCCGGGCCTGCCACGCTCCCGAGCGTGGGCTTTGCTGGAGGTGGTGGCTATACCGCGCAGCGTTATCCGCTATGAGCTTTAGGCATTGACATCGACACGGACGGTGCTACGGTTCGCGCGTTGACCGCCCGCCGCGTACGGATCGGGGAAGACGGCCAGGGATGACGACGCCACGCCCGCGACGCAGTTGCACCCGCTGCGGCCACCGGCTCGCCGCCGACAATGCTGGTTCCGCATGTGGACCGTGCCAGCGGACCCACGACGAGGCGTCTCCGCCCGCCGTGCCGGCGGAGTTCTGGGAGTCAGAGCAGATGCGCGCCGCCCTGGCCAGCTGGCACATGGGCCGTGTCATCCACGCCTACCGCACCCACCCCCACCACCGGCGCACCCTGTCCCAGGAGCTCGTCGCCGGCTGGCTCGGACTCACCCAAGCTCAACTCAGCCACCTGGAAAACGGCCGCGCCCCGGAACAGCTGTCCAAGCTGATCCACTACAGCCGCGCGCTCGCCATCCCCGTTGACCTGCTCTGGTTCGACCGCCCAGGCGAACCTCGCCACCTGGCACCACACAGCCTTCGGTCGAACGCTGCTCCGAGCAATGCGCCGACCGCGGCGATGGGCGCGCACACAGCGCCCGTGCGCACGCTTGAATGGCTGCTCCCCGAGCCACCACTGCTCCCGCAAGCCCGCGCGGGCCGAGGGACTGAAGAGTTGGCCGGAACCTCCGAAGGTACGGACGGCCGGCTCCGCCGGCTCGACGATGTCGTCGGTAGCCGCGACGTGCACATCTTGATCAGCGGAGAACTCGCATCCGACGGAAGGATCGTCCTCGTGCCCGTCCATCGCCGGGACTTCCTGCGCGGCCTGGGTCTCACGGCCGCAAGCGGAGCAGCTCTCAGCTCACTCTCCACGTCGGCGACGGTCCCGCCTGTGTCGGCTTCGCTGGACCCCCGCGTCGTTGACCACCTCGCACGGCTGCGCGCGGTGCTCGCCGAGAACGACAACCTCTTCGGCCCACGCCAGGTCATCACCGCGGCGCAGGAACAGACCAGCCTCCTCGCCGCCCACCTCCGCCACAGCACGAGTTCGACCCCGCAACGGCAGACCCTGCACCACATCCAGACGCAGTTCGCCGATCTCCTCGGATGGCTCCACCAGGACAGCGGAGATCACGCCACGGCTGGATACTGGCTCGACCGTGCGTTGGAGTGGTCGCATCGTGCAGGCGATCCCAAGGCCACGGTGTTCATCCTGGCTCGCAAGAGCCAACTCGCAGCGGACCGCGGCGACCCCGGCGAAGCAATCGACGTTGCCGACGCCGCATTGACCAGCGCGGAGCCGACCGGCCGCCTCGCCGCGATCGCCGCGACCCACAGCGCGCACGGCCACGCACTACGCGGCGAGAAAACCACCTGCCTGACGCTCTACGACCGCGCCCACGACATCCTCGACCGGGCCGAACCCGACACCGACCCCTGGGGACAGTTCTTCAGCCCCGCCTACATCGAAGTCCAGCGGGCACACAGCCTCGCCGCACTCGGCGACTACCCGGCCGCAGCCACCGGCTTCCAGACCGCGATCGACGGCCTGCCCCCGGCCTACCAGCGCGACCGCGGCGTCTACCTCGCCCGCGAAGCCCTCGCACACGCAGGAGCACGCGAACCCGAGCAAGCCGCGACACTCGGCCTCCAGGCACTCACGGTAGGTACCCGGACGCATTCCGGCCGCATCATGACCAGTCTTCGGTCACTGCATGACGCCGTCGCAGGATGGCAGACTGTCCCCCAGGTACGAGAGTTCCGCCAGGCGATGGGCCAAGTGCCCACAGCCATGAACGTCTGATCGCAGCGCGCCACGCCACCGGCCACCCGGCTACACCGCCCTCGGCAGAACCGGACCAGGGAAGGGACGAGCCGCTCCATGCCCCAGCTCGACGATCACCGTTGGATGACCCGGGCCATCGAACTCGCCCACCGCTGCCCACCCGCCGCCGGCGCCTACTCGGTGGGCGCCGTCATCGTCGACGAGAACAATGAGGAGATCGCCTTCGGGTTCTCCCGCGAGGTCGACGACGCGGTGCACGCCGAGGAGTCCGCACTCGCGAAGATCGACCCCGACGACCCACGGCTCGCCACCGCGACGATCTACAGCACCCTCGAACCCTGCTCCCAGCGCAAGTCCCGGCCACGCACCTGCACCCAGCTCATCCTGGAAGCGAAGATCCCGCGGGTGGTCATCGCCTGGCGCGAACCCAGCCTCTTCGTCGCCGACTGCCAAGGCTACGAACTGCTCACCCAGGCCGGCGTCACCGTCCTGGAAATGCCCGAACTCGGTGAACAGGCCCGCGCCATGAACGCCCACCTGTCGGTCTGATCCAAATTTCGGCTGACGTCCGCTCGGCCTCGGAACGCTCTGGGCCGGTGTCCGCCGCCAGCCCGTTGCCACACGGGGTGGGAAGTTAGGGGTTAGTGCCAGGGGTCGAGCGCGCGCAGGCGCTCGGCAACCCGCGCCACGACCGCAGGATCCGTACTGAAGGTGATGTCCGGCAGGCCCGGCGCGCGTGCCGGAGCGGCCGTTGGCTTGGGTACGGGTCGTGGGGTGCGTTCGGGCAGCGGTGGCTCGTCGCGGCGGCGCTGAACAGGCACAACAGCGCCGGGAAACCGTGCCCACACGACGATTCCGCCGGAGGTCGCCCGATAGGAGCCCCACCGGTCGGTGAGCGCCTCGACGAGGCCCAGGCCCCGGCCCGTTTCGCTGTCCTCGTCCGGTTGCTGCACCGTGGGCAGGGTGGCGTCGGGTCGGCTCCATATTGGACGTCGCCGCTGGCGGTGGATAGCCGGACCGCGACGAATTCGTCGTCCGGACGGCTGGCGCGCACGGAATTGGTCACCAGCTCGGACACGACCAGTGCGGCGACCTCGACGGCCTGCCGGTCGACCGACCATGCTGTCAGCGTCTCGACGGCTTCCGCGCGTACGACGGGGACCGCCGCGTCGCGGGGCGACAGGTGAGCCACAGCGACGTGTCCGGTCGTGGGCTGGCTGGGAGTCGCGCGGAAGCCGGTGCTGGTCACAGCCGTGGGGACGGCAAGCGGAGCCGCCGTTGGTGGCAGGCTCATGCGATCGTCCACCGTGCACCGGGCTGGCTCTGGGGCCTGACCTGGTGCTGGTCAGTGTGGGGGGCCGTGACGGTGTGGAGGCGTGCCCCGAGCACCTCGATCTCGACCTCGATGGCGCGGCGCACCGGGGGCAGCGGCGAGAGGTGGTCGACGCCGATGTAGCCGTACACCGCTCGTGCCGGCGCGCTGGTCGGGAGGATCGGGATTGGCCCGCTGTCCACGGCTACCTCCATGCAGGCTTGGCCGCTGGCTCGCGCCCGAGGCCGAGGAGGTGGGGTCGATTCGGCCCCGGGCGCGTGACGTAAGCGTGCGCAGGCCGGACGGGATGGGCTATGCCGGTTCCTGTATGACGCTCATACGTCGCGCGGTTGAGATCGCACCGGCCGTACACGATCTGGACTTACACTGCTGGTACATAGCACCTGGACGGTCACAAGTGGGAGCAGGCGAGCCATGGACGCCGCATCGAGCCGCTACTGCGGCTCGTGCGGAGGTCGGTTGGCGCGTGACAACACCGACGCCCTGTGTGCCCGGTGCATCGGTCACAGCCGCAGCGCGCAGGACACCGCTCGCGACGTGCCGGAGTGGTTCTGGCACACCGACCAGATGCGTGACGCCTTCGCGGCCCAGCACATAGGCCGGGTCTCCGCGGCCTATCGCCTGCACCCCCACCATCCCCGGCCCATCAGCCAGGAACGGCTGGACCGGTGGCTCACCCTGACGCAGGCCCAGGTCAGCCGGATCGAGAGCAGCCCGCCGATCCGTGATCTCGACCGGCTGGCGCACTGGGCGCGGACCCTGCGGATGCCGCCGCACCTGCTGTGGTTCGACCTCCCCGGGCGACCCCGGGCGACCCCCGCGACCGTCGCACTGGCCGCCGGGCCCAGCGGCCGGCTGTCACCGCGCGTCCCGGCGGCCGGAGGAACGCTCGACACGATCCGCTCGGCCGCGCTCGCGTTCCGTGCCGCCGACCGCCAGCTCGGGGGCGGTCGGCTGTACCCGGTGGTGGTCAGGTTCCTCCAGACCGAGGTGGCTCCGCAGCTGGTCGGCCAGCAGTATGCGCCTTCGGCGATCTTCTCGGCGGCTGCCTCGTTGACCGACATGGCCGGGTGGCTGGCCTACGACGACGATCGCAGCGACCTTGCGGCCCAGCACTTCGTCCAGGCATTCGGCCTCGCCACCGCGGCCGGTGACCAGGCGCTCAGCGCGCAGGCGCTCGTCAGCCAGAGTCACCTAGC
>NZ_CDWWXA010000128.1:0-13873 GCF_977971845.1 Frankia sp. CeCAU1
TTCGCAATGGGGACGAGTCGATCGGAATACGAATCTTTAACAGTGGGAAATCCGGGACGAGGACTGTAGAGTGGGCGGCGGCCCCAGCTAGTTTCTACCAGCGCCTCCAGCAGCTCGCGGTGCCCCTAGTCTGTGTCATGCTCCAGAGCAATGACTATGGGTCCGGGCTGGAGCCGTTCAACTATCAGGCAAACCTCCAAACGTTTGTAAGCCAGATCAAAGCAACCGTTACTCCAACTCCCACTGTTTTACTCCTGGGCACGTATAAGCGCCTGGACGTCAACGCCCCGGCCTACCCCTACAGTCAATACCAGGCGGCGCTCGCCGCAGTTGCCGCCGCTAATCCTGACTGTGTCGAGTACATCGACATCTCCGCGCCGTACCCGACCTCGCAGGCGCTCGATCAGGCGTTTACGCCTATCGACACGGCTGACTATCTACACCAGACAGACCGTGGCCACCGCATGATGGCCCGTCTACTATGGTCCGCGTTCGTCGCTCCGGCATCCACCGTCGCCCCGACTGTCACATTTTCACCCCGGTTGATTTCCGGCCTGCTCGGCTGGTGGGATGCGGGCGCATTGGCTCAGGCTGATAACACCGCCGTGGCATCCTGGACTCCGACTGCCGGGCTGGAGCAGGCGCCGCTCGCACAGGCGACGAGTGGACAGCGTCCGGTCTACCGGACGAATAGGGTCAACAGTCTACCCGCAGTGGTGTTCGCCTCGACTTTGTCCCACGCTCTTGATACGGGTGACTGGTCGGCGAAGCGGGCCGTTCCAAAGACAGTCCTCGTTGTGGCCAAAGAGGTCTCTGGTAACTCGGGGAACCTCTGGACAGGTCGGTCTGGGGTCTACTGTACGGCGGCGTCCGCTGGGGGTGGTGGAATTGCTATTGGTGCGGGGGCGAGCACAGAGCTCGTCGCCAGCTTCGTAGGCACCAACTACTTCGTTGCCGCCTGTGTCTATAACGGCGCGAGCCCGAACAGCAGTATCTATGTGAACTCTCGGACGGCTACGGTGACGGGATCAACTGGGACGGGGAGCAACGCCGCCTTGCCCGGATTTCGACTTGGGTCGAACTCCTCTGGAACCGGCAACTTTCTGGATGGAGAGATTTCTGAGATCATGGTCTATGACCGAGCGCTTCCCCAGAGAGAAATACAGGCATTGATGTTGTATCTGGGCAGTAAATACAACATCAGCATTGCATAGGAATTGCATAGGAGATGCCTATTCCTGTCGGTCCTGCTGCCGCCGTCGCCCATGTCGCCGAGCACGTCCACGCCCCGTCCAGCTGAGAGCCGGCAATACCGGCCCGCCTAGCTAGCCACCACTCTCCCCGCCCGCCTCGCGCGGGCTTTTTTATGCCCGCAAACAGGATCGGAATAGGATCAAATGGCAAACATCGTTTTCAACATAGCGCTCGGGTGGGTGAGCTACTATGCCTCCCTCCCTGCGGCGAACGACGCCCTCATCATCGTGCCGATACAGGCATCCGGACTGGTCACGGACGCGACAATGCGGGACTATGCGACTCTCGCAGCCGTGCTCGCCGCAAACACTGAGCAGACCACTATGGGTCGTAAGACTGTCACCTCGGTGACGTCGGCGGTCGACAACACCAACGACCGGTGGGCCGTCGACATCGCAGACCAGACCTGGATCGCGGCAACGGGCAACGCGGTCGGCGCGCTACTGATCTGCTACGACAACGACACCACCGCCGGAACCGACTCGAATATCATCCCCCTCACCAAACATGATTTCGCCGTGACCCCCGACGGAAGTGATATTACGGCCACAATCACAGACTTTTTCAGGGCGACCAGCACGGCATAAGCAATGGGTTTCAAAGATCCGGAAAATAGATTCTAAAGGAGGCATCCCGCTGTGGCGATCACGTTCGTTGCTGCGGGTACCGCCTCGCGGGTCACGTCGGGCGCCACCACTCCAGGACTGCCCTCTGGGACCGCCGTCGGGGATCTTCTCGTTCTCGTCGACGGAGTGGTGTCCTGGTCCGGCACGGGTGGGCCCGCGACTCCGGGCACGCCGTCGGGCTGGACGCAGGTTGCCACTTACCGCGATGGGGGTAGTGGCTATGCGCGGCTGACGTTGATGCTCCGCTCCTACCAGGCAGGCGATTCGGCGCCGACCGTCACCTACAGTCCGAACTCAGGTGGTGGCAACGACAACCATTTTTCGCAGATCATTTCACTGCGTGGCGCCGGCATTATCACGGATGTGCTGGGGGCGGGCAGTTCCTGCAGCTTGTCGGCCACATTCGTCGGCCCAATTTCCGGTGTGACGACGACATTTGCCGGCTCCGCCGTCATCGTTTTCGCAGTACGCGACGATGAACTAACCTCGGCCACCACACTAACCGGGGATAGCCTCACGTGGTCTGAGGCCATCGAGTATTCTAATGGTGGTATAGGCGTAGATGGCCTGTCCGCAATCCTCGACTATGCGATCACCACCAGCCCTCAGGCGATTACCAATAAAACGATCACGGTATCGGGCACGGACGCCGAGGCTGCGGGGATCATCTGGGCGGTACGTCCCTCGGCGATCATCGCGTCGGCTGGTATCGCCGCGGAGACGGAAACCGGGCAGGCCGTCGGCCGGCGCAAGGCCCGGACGGCAGGGGCTACCGGCGAGACCGGCGCGGCCCAGCCGCTCGGGAAGGCGCACCGTCGGCTACTCGGCCCCGCTGGCGCGACAGAAGTCACCCAGCCGCTGGGTAAAGCGAAGCGGCCAACCATCGAGCTTTCGGCTGAGACGAGCACAGCCCGGCCGCCGGGACGCACCCGCCCAATCGGCCCCGCTGACGCGACAGAAGTCGCCCAGCCGCTCGGCCGGCGGAAAGGCCGTGCGGCCGGACCCGCCGCCGAGGCGGGCGCCGCCCAGATCCTGGGCCGCGCCCGGCTACTCGGCCCCGCAGGCGACGCCGAGGCGGCCAGGCTGGTCGGGTCGGTCAAAGGGCACAGTGTCGGTGTCGCCACCGAGGTAGACGCAGCGCAGCCGCTCGGGATCATCACCGGTGGGCATCTGACGACCGTCGGCGAAACGGACACAGCCCGCCCAGCCGGACGGGTGAAGGCCCGCTCGGTCGGGATCGCAGACGCAGCGGACAGCGCACTGACGGCCGGACGGGTGAAGGCCCGCTCGGTCGGGATCGCAGACGCAGCGGACAGCGCACTGACGGCCGGACGGGTGAAGGCCCGCTCGGTCGGGATCGCAGACGCAGCGGACAGCGCACTGACGGCCGGACGGGTGAAGGCCCGCTCGGTCGGGATCGCCGCGGAGGCCGGCACCGCGCAGCCGCCCGGGAAAACGAAACGGGTCGCACTCGGCATCGCCGTCGAGGTGGACAGCGCCCGCAGGCCGGGGCGCGCGGAACTCCTCGGCCCGGCCCAGACGGTCGAGACGGCCCAGCCGGTCGGCAGGCGGAAGGCGCTGGCCATCGAGCTTTCGGCTGAGACGAGCACAGCCCGGCCCATTAGCATGGGCCAGTTCGTGCCGGCCGACACCGTCATCGAGACCGCAGCCGCCCGGCCTGCTACCCCGGCGAAGAGCCGGCATGTCGGCGCCCGTGACCCGTTCCTGCCCGGATTCGACGACGGATTCACCTCGGTTGCCGATCCGGGAGAGGCCGACAGCGCCGGACCTGCCAGCGCCTTCAAGGCGCGGGAAATCCTGACTGCCATCGAGGTGGGAATGGCCCTGCCGGTACCGGCAGGGAAAACCATGCGGACCGCTGCGGCCAGCTCGGCGGCCCTGGCCGCGCTCGTCAATCGCGTCAAGGCGCGGGAAATTGGGCTCGGCACTGGTCGGGACTGGTTTCCCCCCGGCTTCATGGATGGCTGGCCCGGGCATGACCCGATAGAGATCGGCCGGGCGGGGGAGGCCCGACCAACACGTCTGCGGATCATCAGTCCGGCTACGGAGAGTTGCATGGCCCGCGGGCCGGGCCGGGCGGCGCGACGTGATGTCGGGACCGCCGATGGACTAGACATCGCCGTGGCGCTGCTGCTCGGCGGGGTCGGCTACCTGTATCCGTCCGACGCTCCGGCCGGCGCCTTGGCCTCCACTGACACGCCCCTCGGGGGGATGACGATGTCGACTATCGGGGGCGCCGGATGATCAACCGCTATGACGTGGGCGACGAGACCCGCCTCGCCACCGTCACCACCAACCTCGCCGGCCAGCCCGCGGACCCGGTCAGCATCACGCTGTCGGCCGCCGCGCCCGACAATGCGGTCACCCAGCACACCCCGACCCAGGACGCCACGGGCACCTACCACGTTGATCTGACGCTCGACCAGGCCGGCACCTGGTCGTATTGGTGGGTCGCGACCGGGGCGATCCCGGTCGCCGGCGGTGGGGTGCTGGTCGTCTCTCCTGCGCTCGTCCCCGCAGGGACCGGGCCGGCCGGCACCGCCAGCCCGGCCGTGCTGCTGACGGTGGCCGAGGCCCGTGACCACCTGAACATCACCTCGCCGAACTACGACGGCCGGCTCCAGACGTTCGTGGATGCGGCGGCCGAGGTGCTCGAGGAGATCGGCGACATCATCATCCCCCGCACGGTCACCGAGATGTACGACGGTGGCGGCACCACGATCCAGCTGCTACGCACCCCCGTGCTGTCGGTCGCGCAGGTGACCGAGTACGTCGGCACCGTCCCCTACGTCCTGACGGCCGCGGCCTCGCCTGCCGAGGCAGCCGGACCGTACCGCTACCAGCTCGATGGCGGCCGCCTTACCCGTCTGTCCATCGGCACCCCGACCCCGTTCCCACCCGGCACGGACAGGGTCAGCGTCACCTACACCGCCGGGAAGACCGCGGTGCCGGCCCGCTACCGCCTCGCCGTACGCGAGCTCGTCGCCCACTGGTGGCGCTGGGGCCAGCAGGGCGCGCGGCCGGCGTTCGGCGACGCCGTCCCGGACATGGCGATGGTGTCCGCCCAGGGCTACGCCATCCCCAACCGGGTCGTTGAGCTGGTCCGGCCGCTGCCCGGGGTCGCGTAGTGGCCGATCCGATCACCTCGGCGATCCCCGCCGCCATCGACGCGCTGCTCGCCACCGTCACCCGGGTCGCCGCGGCCGCGCCCGACCCCTGGCAGGTCGTCGACGGCTGGCCCGGTCCGAACCAGCAGCAGAACATCATCGCCGTCGCATACGGCGACGAAGCAGTCCGGGGGACCCAAGCGGCCGCCTACGCCGGCAACGGGCGCAGGTGGGAGAACTTCGGGATCAACGTACTGATCTCGGCGTGGGTCGGGGGCTACGACAACGCCGAGCAGAAAACCGCGCGAGATCGAGCGTTCGCGCTGCTCGCCGCGCTCGCCACCGAGCTGCGCCCGGTCGCCGGCACCCCGGCCGGCTCGACCCTGCCCGACCCGTCCGGCACACCGACCGTGCTGTACGGGGAGATCACCGAGGTTCAGTACCAGGCCACCGACAGCGACGAGGCCTCGATGGGCCGGTTCGCCACCCTCGTGTTCACCGTCCAGGCAAAGAAGGTCATCGGATGAAGGTGCGCAACATCGGCTCGGACGCGGTCATCGTGCCCGAGCTCGGCGTCGCGCGGGTCGACCCGCGCGACGTCGTCGACATCCCACCCGAGCGGGCCGAGGGCTACCTCTGCCAGCCCTGGCGATGGGAGGCCGCCGACGCCGACACCCGCGCCGTCGCCGCCCGGCACCTCGAGGGCATCGAGGCACGCTACCAGGAGGCGACCGCCGCGTGGAAGAAGGGGCCGGAGGCGCTGCGCTACGACCCGCCGGCGCGTGAGCCGAGCTGGTGGGATCACCCGCACATCGCCGAGGTCCAGGCCGCCGGCGAGAAGGTCGCCGCCCGTCCGAAGGCGAAGACAAGCGATGGCAGCTGACGGGGCGCCGTCGCTGCCCGTGTCGCCGATCGGGCCGGCCGCCGAGGTCGCGATCGGAATGCACGAGATCTTGACGGCCTACATGAACGCCGGTTTCACCCGCGGTGAGGCCATGCGGATCGTCCTCGTCGTCCTGACCGAGGGACTACGCCAAGGAGGTACGAACTGATGGCCACCGGATCGGGTGTTGCCGCACAGGTAGGGATGGCCGCCGAGTCGACGTACGGCACGTATGCCGTACCCACACGGTTCCTCGAGTGGGAGAGCGCCGAACCGGACCTCAAACCGGAGCGATACCAGGGCGGCGGCCTCAACGCCGGCCTGCTGGTGGACCGCGACAGCCGCTACGTCGAGGTCCAGCGACAGGGCACCCTCAAGCTCGCCGGCGACGTGCTCGCCCGCGGCTTCGGCCTCGAGCTTCGGCAGATCTTCGGAACGGTCACCGGGCCGACTCAGCAGGGCTCGACGGCCGCCTACCTGCAGACGCACACCCTGTCCGACCTCGGCGGCATCATGGCCACCCGTCAGATCGGTATCCCGGACGCCCAGCCTTCGGCCACCGTCCGGCCGTATACCTGCCTGGGCTGCAAGGTGATGGAAGCGGAGTTCTCGTGCGAGGCGGGCAAGCAGCTGAAACTGTCGCTCACCCTCGACGTGCGGGACATCGTCGAGTCACAGACCCTCGTCGCCGCGACGTTCAGCGCCGCCAGCGAGCAGCCGTTCCACTGGGGTGGCCTCGCGGTCAAGGCGGCCGCGACCGCCGGGGCCGAGGCCGCCGTCGACGGCGTCACCGGCTGGTCCATCAAGATCAGCCGGAAGATGAAAGACGACAGGTTCTACGCGAACAACGCCGGGCTCAAAAGCGAGCCGCTGACCGCCGACCGGGTCACGATCACCGGCCAGCTCCAGGCCGACTACGTCGATAAGACGCTCTTCGCCGACCGGTTCGCGTCGAACGCCGGTTTCTCGCTGATCGCCGCGTTCACCGGCGACCTGATCGCCACGCCCTACTCGGAGCAGATCACGTTCGCGACGCCGCGGTGTCGGCTCACCGGTTCGACCCCGCAGGTCGGCGGCCTCGACGTCGTCTCGGGCAAATTCCCGTTCGAGGTCAAGTACGACGGCACGAACCCGCCGATCACCTGCACGTATCAGACGATCGACACCACCCTGTAGGGAGACCGATGCCCCGTATCGACCTCGGCGGCGACCAGCACGCCGAGCTGCTCGGCCTCGATGAGCTGCTCGACAAGCACGTCGAGGCGGTCCTGTCGACCATGACCACCGACGTCGCGCCCGTCGGCATCTTCGTGAAGGCACAGCGGGCCCTGATCGTCCAGATGGTCACGTCCTGGACGCTCGTTGACACCGACGGCGGCCCGCTGCCCATCGCGCTCGACACGATCGCCGGCCTGCCCTGGCGCGTCACCAAGCGGCTCCGTGAGGCCGTGGCGCCGGCGCTGTTCGAACTGATGGGGGACATCGTCCCGGACCCAAAATCCGAGACACCCTCGTTGGAATCGGGCTCCACGGACTGACCCCCCGGGCACGCGAGCGCCTCCCCACCGCCTGGCTCGACACCGTCGACCGTGATTTCTGGTGGCTGGAACGGCACGGCCTGCCCCCGCAGGTCGTCGACGAGATACCGGCCCGCCGCGCGCTACGCCTGCGGGTCGCCACGATCGCCATAGACGAGGGCCGCGAGATGGCCCGCCAGGCCGCCGAGGACGCCCGCCGCCAGGGCTGAGAAGGGGGTGCCCCGTGGCCTCCGCCGTCAGCCTCGCGTTCCGCCTGTTGGGGGTCGACTCAGGCGCCGAGGAATCCCTCAACCGGATATCCGAGCACGCCGACGGGGTCCGCGAGCGCCTCGGCCGGATCGGCACCGCCGGCATCGCCGCCGGCGGCGCGCTCGCCGGCGCGTTTGGCGCGGCCGTCTCGGACGCGCTCGACATCCAGCCGGCGATCAACCAGATGAACGCCCAGCTGGGCGCGACCGGCGAGAAGGGCAAGCAGTACGGCGCCGTCGCGGGGAAGTTGTACGCCTCGGCGTACGGCGAGTCGATGGAGGAGGTCACCGACGCCGTCAAAGACGTCGTGACCAACATCGGCGGGATGTCGACCGCCAGCTCGGCCGACCTGCAGGCGGTCGGCGCGAGTGCGTTCAACGTGAGCAAGATCCTCGGTGAGGACGTCGGGCCCACCACCGTCGCCGTCGGCCAGATGATCAAAACCGGCATGGCGAAGAACGCGCAAGAAGCTTTTGACATCATTGTTGCTGGCGCACAAAAAGGCGGCAACAAAGCAGAGGATATGCTCGACACATTCAATGAGTATTCCACCCAGTTCCGGAAGATGGGCCTCGACGGGAAAGACGCGATGGGCCTGATCTCCCAGGGGTTGCAGGGAGGTGCCCGTGACGCCGATATCGTCGCGGATGCTATCGGGGAGTTCTCAAAGCGGTCCATCGACGGATCCGCCTCGACGGCGGACGGATTCAAACGGATCGGCCTTTCCGCCTCGACGATGGCCGCGCAGATCGGCCAGGGTGGACCGGCCGCGAAACAGGCCCTCGACACGGTGATCGACCGGCTCAATGCCATGACCGACCCGGTGGCCCGAAACGCTGCCGGCGTTGAGCTGTTCGGCACCCAGTGGGAGGACCTCGGCGGGGCGTTCAAGTCGCTGGACGTCTCGAGCGCGGTCATCAGCCTGGGCCAGGTGGACGGCGCCGCCGCCAAGGCGGGAAAAACCATGAACGACAACGCGAAGACCAATTTGACGGCATTCAAACGTCAGGCTGAAATGGCGCTCGTCAACACCCTAGGAAACCAGGTCGTGCCAGTGATCACCAAGGTGACGGGGGTCCTCGCCAACGACCTCGGTCCGACCCTGTCACGGATGGGCGGGTGGCTGCGCACCGCGGGCGGCGCTGCGGCCGACTTCGGCCGGTGGGTCGACCAGAACCGCGTCCCGGTGGCGATCGTCGCCGGGGTCATCACTACGCTGCTGCTGCCCGCGCTGATCGCACTGGGGGTGCAGGCGACGACGGCCGGCGCGGCCCAGGTGGCCGCCTGGGCGACGAGCGCCGCCGGGTCGGTCACCTCCGGCGCCACGCAGCTGGCGAGCCTCACCATGACCGGGCTGCGCTGGATCGCGACGGGTGCCACGGCGCTGCTCGCCGGCGCGCAGGTCGCTGCGGCCTGGCTGCTGTCCGTCGCCCCGATCGCCCTCGCCGTCGCCGCCGTCGCCGCAGCGGTGTTCTTCATCATCAAATACTGGGACGACATCAAGAACGGGATATCGGCGGCCACACACTGGGTGCTCGATTTCCTGCGCAGCAACTGGCAATTGCTGGTGTCGATTCTCGGCGGCCCGATAGGCGCGGCGGCCGTGCAGATCTACAAGCACTGGTCGGATATCAAGTCCGGCGCGGCGTCGGTGTTCGATTTCTTCAAGGGGCTACCGGGCCGGCTCGGTTCGGCCCTGGCCGGCGTCGGAAACATCATCTACGGGCCGTTCAAAGCCGGATTCAACGCCATCGCCAGCGCCTGGAATAACAGCGTGGGACGGATCGGGTTCAAAGCCCCGTCCTGGGTGCCCGAGTTCGGCGGCAAAGGCTGGTCGGTGCCCAAGATACCCTTGCTCGCCGCGGGTGGGCTGATCACCGGCGCGGGCATGGCGCTGGTCGGCGAGGCCGGCCCCGAGCTGCTGCAGCTCCCACGCGGCGCGGCCGTCACCCCCCTGCCCCGTCAGGGCGGCCAGGGAGGCCAGACGGTCGTGACGATCAACATGCCGGTGACCGTGTCCGGGTCGGTATCCACCTCCCGCGGCATCGCGCAGGAGCTGACCTCGCATGTGCTCGAGGCGCTGCACCACATCGGTGTCAGCAACGGCGGGACGATCCCCGGTACCACGGTGCGGGTGACCTGAGTGGCCGCGCTCGGCACCCCCCGCCTGTTCATCCTGTGGGACAGGGACCCAGGCGGCGGGGTCGGCTTCCTGCATAGCGTCGACTCGACGCAGGAAGGCACAACCGATTGGGTCGCAGTCTCGGGCTCCAGCTCGTCGCCGACGAGCACCATCGCGCACGCGGGCACCCAGTGCACGCAGATCACGCGCACCCTGACGACCGGCACCGCCAGCGTCACCTACACCGGCAATCCCGGCGACATCTCCAGTGGCCGCACCTACCTGCTGTGCGTCTACCTACGCCCCGCCAGCACCGCCCGCACTGCGACGCTGACCCTGGACGCGCGCAGCAGCGGCGGCAGCTCGCTCGGCACCTCGTCGGCCAGCGCGACCGAGGTCACCGGGCGGTGGGTGCCGCTGCTGCTGCTCGTCAGCGCGCCGACGTCGAGCTCGTACCCGGTTATCACCCTGTCGTACGCGAGCGTGTCGGCCGGCGAGCTGCACTACGCCGACACGACCACCGGTGACGACCTCGGCGCAGAGGAGACGTTCCGGATGCTGTCGTTCAGCACCGGTGCCGGCCGGTCCGACGAGCTCGACACCGTCCAGGCCGGCACGGCCACGATCGTGCTCGGCAACTCCGACGGCAAGCTCACCCCCGGGGCGGCCTCGCCCGGAGCGCCATACACGGGCAACGTGGTGCCCAATCGGCGAGTGGTGCTGCTCGGCTCCGTGGGCGGGGCGCTGTATCACCGGTGGACCGGCTACACCACCGGGTACAGCCAGACCCTCGCCGGCACGGCCTGGTCCGAAGTCGCCGTCGCGTGCGTCGATGGGTTCCGGCCGCTGTCGCGGGCGGACATGCCCCCGCCCTATCGGGCCGAGGTGCTGCTCCTGGACGAGCCGGCCAGCTACCTGCCCCTCGACGAGGCCCAGGGCGTCACCTCGGCCGGCAGCCTCGCCGGCGGCGGCACCGCACCGATGCTCACCACGAAATACGGCACCGCGGGCACCGTGTTCGGGGCGGACTCGGTGCTGCCGACCACCAGCTCCGGGCACACCGCCGACAACGACGCCAAATCGATCAACTTCAACCCCAACGCGACGGTGGCGACAGGCGGGGCAGCTGACGTCCTGGACCTCTCCGACCTGCCGGGGGCGTATCCGACGAACACGTCGACCTGGACTATGGGATTCTGGGCCGCGTTCGGGACGAGCCCGCCGGTATGGTCAGGCATCATCTACCGGTCCGGAAAGCTCCGGAACAACAACGCCTTAACCGGTTTCCAAATCGAGTTGTCGACCCTCGGCGAGATCGTGGTAAAAACAGCCTCGGAAACATGCATCACGAGCGCCTACAATTATACGGGAGTCTATTCCTGGTATTTCGTGGTCAGCTACAACCCTTTTTCCGGCACCTACGGGGCGGTGCGTCTCTACATTCCGGCATCCGGCGAAAGCATTTCATATTCCTGCACAGCATCCCCGTTCAGTTTCGGGGTGCTGCCGGACGGGGCCTTTCTGGGTGCGGCCTGGCAGACTAACACCCACGAGGCTACGTTCCCGCTCAAGGCCCGGGTTGCGAATGTGGCGTTCTGGTCGTCTCTCGTCGGCGACACCCGCATTCAGGCCGAGAGCAACGTGGGATACGGAGGTGCCACCGACGAGAGCGAGGGGAACCGTGTCGGCGGTGTGCTGAATATCGCGGGCTGGCCGCAGGAGGACACCCGGATAGACCCGGGGCTGACCACGCTGCTCCCGCGCGCGTGGGGTCCGACCAACCCGCTCGCCCTGGCCCAGGACACCGCGACCCAGGGCGCGGCGACGATGTTCATGGACACGGCCGGCAAGGTGGTGATGCGCAACCGGCGCCGGCGCATCAACGCGGCGAGCCTGGCCACGTTCGCCGGCTCGACCGGCAGCGGTCTGGAAGAGGACTACGCGCCGACCCTGGACGATGCCCGCATCCGCAACGTGATCACCTACGCGCGGGTCGGCGGGGCCACCGTCGCCATCACCGTGACGGCGAGCACCAGCCGGTTCGGCCGGGCCGCGATGACCTCGACCACGACGCTCGCCGTCGCCGGCGACGCCGAGGTAGCCGCAGCCGCCCAGTACCAGAGCCTGCGCTACGCCACCCCGGACGTGCGCGTCGCGCAGATCTCCATCGCCCTGCACACCGCCAGCGCCGCGGCCGTCCTGGTCCAAACGTGGATGCTGGAGCAGGGCGACAAGATCACCCTGTCCGAGCTGCCGACGCTCGCCCCGGCCGGGCCGGTCGACTACTACGTCGAGCGGATCGCTGACAGCTGGTCGGGCAACAAATGGACCGTGACTTTCGGGTTGTCGCCGGTGAGCACCACCCCGGGCGTGCATACCGCGCTGCAGCTGGACAGCTCCATCCTCGGAAAACTGGACTCTGGCAACGCCCTGACCTACTGATGAGGCTGCAATGGCGACGATTCCCACTATTCCCAATTTCGCCGTCGGACAGATCCTCGGCGCAGCCAGCCTGCAATCCCTCTCGGACGTCGAGACGCTACTCCTCTACCGCAGCGCCGGGTTCTTTCAGGCCCACCAGACCGTCGCCCAATCCATCCCCTCGGCCGTCGACACCGCGCTCACCTTCCCTGCCGAGGAGTACGACACCGACGGCGGACATTCCACCGCCAGCAACACCTCCCGCTATACCGCCCAGACCACAGGCACCTACACCATCTGGGGCGCCTACCACTCCACCAATGCCAACACCGACTATGGAGCATTCATCCGCCTCAACGGCTCCTCTGGCGCCTACTCCTACTCCCGGGGACCGAAACCCGCCTCCGGCGACTGCTACCTGCCCGTCGCTGCCGTCAATATCCCCATGAGCGCCGGCGACTATGTGGAGATCTGTGTACGGCAAACCTCCGGCGCAGGCCTGAACACCTCCACCGGAAACGGCGGCAGCCTGTTCTGCGTCGAATTCGCCCGGCCCTAACGAGGGGACATGTCCCGATGGCCCAGACGCCCAGCCGTCACCACCCTGTTCAGCTGGACCACACGCCTGGTTGGCCTCGCCGGCGTAGTCCACGAGCTGCTGACCGGCGTGGACCGGCCGGCCCTGCTCGCTCTGCTCGCCGGCATGATCGGCCTACCGGACGCTCTGCGCGTCGACCGGGACCGGCAGCAGCGCGACGAGCCGTCGCCCTCCCGCGACGATGGCCCACCACCACCGGCTACCTGATCGCCGCCGCCGCCCTCGCCGCGCTAATCATCCTGGTGGGCCGGTGAGCACCCGGCTTCGCCTGCGCCCGATCCCCGCCAGCCTGGCCGTACTCGTCGCAGCCCTGCTCGTCGCCGCCGGCGTCTACGTCCAACGCACACAGCGCGCGCTCGACCGGCTCACTGTCGAGGTACGGGCCGACTGCGCGTTCAAACGGGACATGGCCCAGATCTGGCAGGTCACACGGTCCGCACCCGGTCCCATCACCCTCACGATCAGTTGGGACGCCTACGACGCGTACGAGGCCAAGGGCTGCACCACCACGCTCGGCCCGTTGGCGCCGCCGACACCACCCCGCCCCCCGACGCACCGCTGACCGGCCCCAGGGAGGCCCTCGTGGATGACCGGGCCGAACGCCATGCCGCCGACCTCGCCGCCGCGGCCGACGAGCTCCTCGAAAGGCTCGACGCCCTCCCGCCGGCGGCCGCACACCCGCACCGGCCCCGATGGCCGACGTGGGTGCTGGCCGTCGGTGTGATCCTCGCCGTCGCCGTCACGGCGGTGGCCGTCACCGTCGGCTTGCGATGACCCGTCGCTGGCGCAGGCGACGACGTGGCCGGCTTCCTCGCCCAGGCTGACGGTGACGATGCGCACCCCGTGGTGGGACGAAACCGGCCAGGGCGGCCATCCCTCCCGCCGACTCGATCCGCTCACCTGGGACCGGCTACCCGAGTTCGCGCGCCGGCCGCCGCCGCCCCACCTCCGCCGGCGACGTCGCCGGCGGCACGCCGCGGACAGCCTCCGCGGCCGCCTGCGCTACGCGCTGCTGCTCGCCGCCCTGGCCGTAGACCCCAGATGCACACCGCGG
>NZ_CDWWXA010000129.1:0-4821 GCF_977971845.1 Frankia sp. CeCAU1
CACCGAGCATCTGCTGACCCGGGCTCGGTGGCGAGCCGGGCGAGCCCGGTCAGCAGATGCTCGGTGTAGCGGCCGACCCCGGTGCGTTGCCCGAGCAACGGCGTGCCGTCCAGCACGACCCTCATGCCGGCATCATCCCCTCCTTTCCGGGAGTGCCACGCCGCGCCGGTTCACCGCTCGTACAACCCGTGCCGGGTGGCGATCTCCCGCCACTGCCGCGCGAACGCCGCATCGGAGAAGGTCTGGGCGCGTTCGATCGCCGCGGCTGCGAGCCGACCGCGTAGACCGTCCTCGGCGGCGAGCCGGCGAGTGAAGGAGGCAACCTGCTCCGGGCCGGTCCATCGGTAGCCGTCGATTCCGTGCCGGACGATCTCTCGCTGGCCGGCCCGGTCGATGACGACGGGAACGCAGCCCCCGGCCATCGCCTCGACGGTGGTCATCCCGAAGTGCTCCGCCGTCCAGGGACGCCGGTCGTCGTCCTCGCCGTACCCGGTGGCCGACCAGAACACCGAGCTGGTCGAGAGCAGCCGTTCGACCTCGGCGCGCGGGGCGTTGGGATGGATCTCCACCGGCAGCCCCGCGCCGGCCGCCCGGACCTGTTCCAGGTAGGGCAGTTGAGAGTCCTCACAGCCGCCGACAACGTGCATCGTCCAGTCGGGCAGGTTGCCCGCACGGTACAGGTCGCCGAACCACTGCACCATCTCCAGCTGTCGCTTGGCGTGGCCGAGGCCGGGGGCGAAGAACCGGCCGACGGTGACGACGGCCTTCTCCCGCCGCGGCGCCGGATGCAACCGTTCCACCTGGATGGGGGGGAACAGCAGGTCGGCGTCGCGCTTCCACAACCGGCGGATCCAGCCGCGGGTGAACCGCGAGTTGGCCATGACCACGTCGTAGCCGTCGAGGTAGCCGAGGTCGGCCGGGTCCCGCAGCAGCCAGGGGAAACGCAGCGGGAGCCGGGCGATCGGCCCCTCGCCACCATCGGTGACCCGGGGACGGCTCACCGCCACGCCGAGTTCGCGCACGTCCGCCGCGCCTGGCGAGAACGCGTCACTGAGCAGGGTGAGCTCGGTACCGTTCGCCGACGGCGGCAGCGATACCTCGAACGGGGTGAAGTCGGTGCCGATCTGCAGCTTGGCCAGCACGCCGCCGTCGGCGTCGAGGAGGCGCAACGGCGTACCGACGGGCGCGCCGGGCCGGCCGATATCGGCGCGCAGGGTGCGCCGCTCGCCCGGGCTGACGGCGAGGATGCCCGCTCCGTTCGTCCAGGTCCACTGCCTGCGGCGGCCGCCCTCCGGCGGGTACCAGCCCTGGCCGAAGCTCACCGCTGGGCGAACCCCGCGCAGCAGCGGCCCGGCCGTGCGGACCGCGGCCTTGCGCCAGGCCGCCATGTCGTGGTCGAACGGCGTCGGGAAGAAGCACAGGTACGCCGAGTGGCGGGCCTTCGGCGTGATCCGGCTCATGTACGAACCGTTTACGAACAGGTCGTAGCGCCTGGAGAGGACGGCGATGGCCTCCTCGCCCCGGTCCGGCAACCGCACGTACCGGCAGCCGGTGAGATCCAGCCCGAGATGCTCGCCGAGCGCCGCGAGGTCGACCTCGGAGTGCCCGAGGAGGTCGACCTCGGCGCCCTCGGCGGCCAATACCTGGGCGATCATGCCGTTGTGGCGTTCCCCGCCGCCCATGGAGTGCCAGAACCGGTTGTAGACCGCCGCCCGCACCCCGCCTGCCGGTTGGTCGTTCTCGGCCGGTTGGCCGGCTCTCGCGGGATCGTTCATCGGGACACCAGCCAGCTCTGCAGGCTCGCCCGCCGTCGCGCGGCGCTGCGCCCGATCTCGCGCCGGGCCCGCAGCATGTCGGGCAGCAGTCGCAGGTAGGAGCCATACACCCGTAGCCGCAGCAGGGTCGGTCGGATCGCGGGCCGGCTGCGCGCGCGCCAGGCCTGGCGCAGCGTGCGCACCGCGATCGAGACGGTGGTCAGCGGGTAGCGGATCACGGCGGCCAGTGCCATCGGCGCGGTCGCGTCCTTGGTGAGCATCAGCAGCCGGTTGCGGTCGGTGTGGAAGACGAACAGCGGTGACCATTCGACGCTCGACGCCGAGTGGATGTGACGCAGCACCGCCCCCGGGACGTAGCGGATGCCGTACCCGCGGGCCCGGATCCGCCAGGACAGGTCGGTGTCCTCGTAGTAGAGGAAGAACGCGTCGTCGAACCAGCCGAGCTCGTGGCCGAGCGACGAACGGATCGCCATCCCGTTCCCGCAGGCGGTGAACACGTCCTCCGGCTGGTCGAACTGGCCGACGTCGACCTGCTGGTAACCACGGTCGGCACCGTAACCGTCGGTCAGGACGATGCCGCCGACGTTGTTGATGACGTCCACCCGCGGCGCCTCACCGCCGACGGTCAGCGACACCGTCGTCGACTCGGGGCCCACCGCGAGGTCCGCTCGCCCTCCGGCCGACGTGCCCGTCGGGCCGTCCCAGCTCAGGGTGACCTGTTTGCGCGATTCCGCCGCCCAGGTGAACCCGAGGGTGACCGGGCCGCCGTCGGGGATCGGCACGCACAGTTCGCCGTCCCCTCGGGTCCAGAAGTACGGCGAGCCGCTCGGTCCCTCGGCACCATAGGTGAGGTTCTCCCAGAGCACCTCGCGCAGCGCCTCGCGCCCGTCCACCGTCACCGAGGACACCCGCACCCCCAGCTCGCGGGAGTCGTGCGGACCCGGGACGAAGGTCGGCGTGTGCAGCCTGATCCGCAGGAACCGGGGGAGGAAGACGACCTTACCGGTGGTGGCGCCGAGATGGCGGCCGCCGGGCTCGTCGAACGGCGCCAGCAGCGCCGCGAGCCAGGTGGGCTCGGGGATCGCATCGTTGTTCACCAGGACCGCGAACGGCGTCGTGACCTGGCGCAGCGCCAGGTTGTTGCCGCCGGCGAAACCGAGGTTGCGCTCCGCGGGCACCACGCGTACCCAGGGGTAGCGCTCGGCGAGCAGCTCCCGCGAGCCGTCGGACGAGGCGTTGTCGACCACCCAGGTCTGGTAGGCGAAATCCGCCTCCTGCTTGGCGATGCCGTCCAGGCAGGCCGGGAGGAGATGCGCGCCGTTCCAGTTGACGATCACGATGGTCGCCAGCGGCTCGGCGGTCTTCGCGCCGGCGCCCCGCGCGTCGACGGTCTTCGACTCGACGGCCGATCCCGCCTCCGGCCGGGTCGGGCGTTCCTCGCTCATCCGCGCAACCTCGCATCGTAGTCGACCTTGAGCAGTCCGTCCGCCTGCGCACCACCGACGCCGAACAGCTCCTCGAACCGGCGGGTGGTGACCGGGGCGCCGGTGGCGGCGTCCGAGACGTGCACCTTCACCGCGAAGGCGCCGAGCAGCTCGGGCAGGCGTGGTACCGAGAAGTCGACGATGTGGCGGCCTGGCCCGATGGCGAGCCCGCCGGGTGGCGTCTCCATCATCCAGATCGGCACCTCGTTCTGGCCGACGATGTAGGTGTGCAGGTACACGTGCTCGGGGGCACCCTCGGTGACGTCGAACTCGACGCTGACGGTGAGGGAGTCGCCGGGGCCGTACTGCACGGTGGGCGGCCCGCCCGGCTCGTGGCTGAAGGTGACCGACTCCGGCCTGACCGTGGCGTACTGGTAGGCGACCGGTTCCCCCGCGGGCAGGCTACCCAGCTTCTGCCGCAGCAGCTTGGTACCCACGGCAGGCGGGCCGTCGAAGAACAGCGACCCGGACTCCAGGACCAGGATGCGATCGCACATGTTCTCGATGAGGTCGAGGGAGTGCGTCACGAACAGGATCGTGCGGCCCTGGGCCCGGAATTCGGCGATCTTGGCCAGGCACTTGCGCTGGAACGCCTCGTCCCCGACGGCCAGGACCTCGTCGACGAGCAGCACGTCCGGGTCGACGTGCACGGCGACGGCGAAGCCGAGGCGGACGTACTGGCCCGACGAGTAGTGCTTGACGTCATCGTCGATCTTGTGGCGCAGCTCGGAGAAGTCGACGATGGAGTCGAAGAGCTGATCGATCTCCCGTTTGGACAGTCCGAGCAGGGACGCGTTGAGGTAGACGTTGTCCCGGCCGGAGAGCTCGCCGTTGAACCCGGCACCGAGTTCGAGCAGCGAGGCGATCCGACCGTGTACCGCGACCCGTCCGTCTGTCGGGCGCAGGATCCCGGCGAGCACCTTGAGCAGCGTCGACTTGCCTGAGCCGTTCGCACCGGCGAGACCGACCGTCTGGCCTCGTCCGATCGTCACGTCGATGTCGCGCAGTGCCCAGAAGTCGTCCCCGGCGGGGCCGCCCCGACGGACGAACCGTTCCTTCAGACTGGTCGCCCGGTTGTGGTACGAGACGAATTTCTTGCTCACTCCGGCGGCCTCGATCACCACGGGCGCCTCGCGCGCCGGGTCGGGTGACGCGGCGGCCTCCCTGCCCTCGGGCGGGGCGGCGGGGCTCGGCGGGTACGCGGACGAGTATCGGGCCACTACTGCTACTCCTTGCTGGCCGCCTGCGGACGTCCCATCATGATCGCACCGCGGTCGGCGTGCTGGCTCCCGGGGCCTTCGGCGGGCGACGAGGACAGGGCCGGTCCGCCACGGGCCGACTACAGATCCTCGGCGAAGTCCGCCTGCAGGGCGCGGAACACGTGCAGCCCCAGCCACAGCAGGGCGAGGGAGATCACCCCGGCGACGGCGAGATGTTCCAGGTAGAACGTGTAACCGGGGTTCGCCAGGATGGGGGCGGAACCCGTCGAGTTACCCGGGGGTGGATCGTAGATCGCCCGCTGGAACGTGATGACCACGACGGCCATCGGGTTGAGCAGATAC
>NZ_CDWWXA010000129.1:5025-14028 GCF_977971845.1 Frankia sp. CeCAU1
AGGTCAGGTCGGCCAACCTGTTCTGGATGAGGCCGAAGGCGTACACCATGGGATTCAGCCAGAACCAGGCGAGCAGCGCCACGTCGAGCAGATGGGCGGTGTCGCGGTAACGCACGTTGAGCGCGCTGACCAGCAGGGACAGCGCCACGGTGAAGGTGAGGGCGACGGCTCCGGCCGGGACGAGCAGCAGCAGCTCGGGGCCGAGCAGGCTGTAGCCGAGCGCGAGGATCACCACGAACAGGACCAGCAGTTGCAGCAGGAAGTGCACCGCGGCGAAGCCGACCGCCGACAGGGGGAGCACGGCGAGGGGAAAGCGGACCTTCTTGACGAGGTTCGCGTTCGCCACGACGCTGCCGCAGGACGCGGACACGCTGCCCGAGAAGGCGTTCCAGACGAGCAGCCCGGACATCAGGTAAATACCGAAGCGGGGGATTCCTGATTTCAGCACGATCTGGAACACGAAGGTATACACGACGAGAAGGAGCATCGGGTTCGCCAGCGACCAGGCGAATCCCAGCGTCGACCCCTTGTACTTGACCTTGAGATCCTTGCGGATGAGATTGCGCAGCAGTTCCCAGCGCACCCTCGTCTGGGCCCGGCTGCGACGGGCCAGCCGGCTCACGTCCAGCGCGTGATGGTGCTCCGGCCCGGGCGGCCCGGTCTGCGGCTCCGGGGCGGACGGAGCCACCGGCGCCCCCGCCGGCAGCGCGGCGTCAGCCAGATGGGACACGGCACGCCCTCCCCGTCTCCCGAACGCGCGGGTACCGCTCGCCGCCATGGCGCGACTGGAGCTGCACCTGTCCGCTCCTCCTCGACACTTCGGCTCGACACTCTGGCTCGACGCTTAGGGGACCTGAACACTACCGAGACCGAGGCGCCCCTGGTTCGTCCCACGTCCAAGCGGGTTCCGCGACCCGACCGACCGTCTTTTCCGGCTACCGAGAGTATCGCCCTGCTTGCGGACGAATAGTCAATGATGTCTAGGGTCGAACTGGCCCGCTTCTCGTCAGAATCGGACGGTACCGTGCCATCGCCGGGCGGGCGACGCCACCCACTCCGGTGGCCGACGGCCAGAGCACGGTTCATAGTATTGATCCGTCCATCTGGCTTCGGCCGGCCGAGGCCGCGCGGGAGAATCCCGACGCACGCCGGCCGTCGTGGCTGACCCGGCGGAGGCGGTCGTAACCGGCCGCATGGAGCGGTCGTAACCGGCCGCACGGAGAGGACGGTCGTGTTCACCGACGTCCGGCTACGCGAAGTGTGGTCGCACCTGGAGTCGGGCGGGGCACAGGCCCTGACTCTGGATGTCTTCGACACCCTCCTGTGGCGCATGGTGCCAGAGCCCGCCCATGCCTTCGTGCTGTTGGGCCGGCGGCTCGCGGACGCGGGCCACCTGCCCGCCAGCGTCTCCCCGGGCGAGTTCGCCCGGCTGCGGGTCCACGCCGAGCAGCTGGCCCGCCTGCACGCCGAGGCCACCCGCGGTACCCATGAGGTGCGGCTGGACGAGATCTGGCAGCTGCTGCTGCCGGCGCTACCCGGTGCCCCCGGCGTCCAGGACCTCCTGGACGCAGAGGTCGCGGTCGAACGCGAGCTCTGCCGCGCCGACCTCGCCGTGGTGGAGCTCGCCGAGCTCGCCATGACGAAGCTCGGCCTGCCGGTCTACCTGCTGTCCGACACGTACTTCTCGGCCGGCCAGCTCGAACGGCTGCTGAACCGGCCGGAGCTGGCCGGCGTGCCCTTCACCCACATCTTCACCTCCTCCGACGCAGGGACGTCGAAGAGTGACGGGCTGTTCCAGCACATGCTCGCCGCGTCGAACCTGCAGCCGTCCCGGGTCGTGCACCTTGGCGACCACCCCGTCGCCGACGTCGAGGGCGCCCGCGAGCACGGGCTTGTCGCCATCCATTACCCGAAGTACTCCGGGACGCTGGAGCAGACCCTTGAGCTCGAGGGTCTGCGTAAGGCGCCGAGCGACGACCTCCCGATCGACCCGGTGGACGGCGACTACGGGATGACCGCGTTGCGAGCCCGGTCACTGCACCGTGCCGACGCCCTCGCGGTCCCCGCGGGGCTGCGCCGGTACTGGGAAGCCGGCGCGACGGTCTTCGGGCCGGTCTTCACCGGTTTCGCGGAGTGGGCTGTGGAACGGGCCCGTGACTTCGGCGCCGACCACATCCACTGCCTGATGCGGGAGGGCGACTTCCTTTCCCGCCTGCTCGTCGGTCCCGGCGAGGATGTCGGGATCACCATTTCGACGCTGTGGGCGTCGCGGCAGGTGTGCGCGCTGGCCAACGTCTTCGAGGGCAACCCCGAGGAGCTCAGGAGCTTCCTGGTCCGTCGGCACGCGCCGAGTGTGGGGCAGTTGCTGCGCCAGCTCGGGGTCCGGCTGGAGAACGTCGCCGGCATCTCGGCGCTGGCCGACCGCCGCCTCGACGTGCCCGGCCTGCTCGACGACACCCTCGAGGCGCTCTGTTCCGATGAGCGGATCCGCAGCGAGATCGTGCTGACCGCGTCCCGCCTGCGTGAGCGTTACGTGCGCTACCTCGACAGCCAGCTACCCGAGAGCGGCCGGGTCGTCTTCCTCGACCTGGGCTGGGGCGGGACGATCCAGGCGCTGCTCACCCGGCTGCTCGCCTCCACCGGCCGCGGGCTGGACATCCTCGGCCTGTACCTGGCTACGAACCAGGCGGCGATGACGCACCGGTTGGCCGGTCTGGAGCTGGAGGGATATGTTGCGACAAGTGGTCAGCCCGAGACCCTGGCGAACCAGCTCATGCGTAGCCCCGAGGTACTCGAGCAGCTTTGCATGCCCGACGTCGGGTCACTGGTCTCCTTCGACGAGATGGGTAATCCGGTGCTCAGCATCGACCGGACCTCGCGGACGCAGGTCGCCCAGCGAGCCGCCGTCCAGGACGGCGTCCTGGCCTTCCAGCGGGAATGGCTGCGTTACCGGCGCTCGGAGACCCCGATGCCGTCGCTGGCCTGCGCCGGGGCGCGCCAGGCGGGGCTGCGGACGCTGACCCGCTTCGTCGCCCGGCCGACCGCGGTGGAGGCCGCGGCCTTCGGTGCCTGGGCGCACGACGACAACTTCGGCTCCGACGCCACCGAGGGCCTGCTGCCGCCGGAGCTGGTCCGCCGGATGCCGTATCTCACCCCGGCCGACATCGACCGGATCTCCATGCGCGAGCTTTACTGGCCCGCCGGGGTGGCCGGGGTCGCGAACCGGCCGCTGGCCGTGATCAGCGGGCTGGCCGCCGCCGCGGGCATCCCGCCGGAGGAGGTCTCGCCCGAGGCCGCGGCGGGGCCCGTGGAGGTCTACGTCGACACGGGCGGGGACTTCGTCAACGGTCCGAAGGAGACGGCGGTCACCCGGTCGGCCCGCGACGGCCTGTCGATCGTCCGGCTCAGCCTGGAGGCGGTCGGGGTACGCCGGATCCGCATCGACCCGGCGGGTCGGCGCGGTCTGCTCCGCCTGGACTGGCTGACGCTGTCCTTTCATATCAACAACACCCCAGAGCCGGACAAGATAACCATCACCTCGCTGGACGATCCCGCCCAGCAGCTCGCCCTCCTCGGCTGCCGGCTGCTCCAGCCGAACCTGGTGGAGATCACCGGGGACGACCCACAGTTCGTCTACACGATCGACCTCGCCACACAGCCGCAGCTCGCCGGGGTCTACGCCCTCGACGTCGAGCTGGCGTTCGGCTGGATGGGCATCCGGGGTGATCCGCTGGCCCTGCCCGCGGCGGAGCCCGCCCGAGACGGTCTGCCGCTGCGGGCGGCACGCAAGATCCGGCGCGAGCTCGGGGGATCGCGGTGACGGACCACCCGGACTCAGAGCGCAGCGAGGTTCGGGACAGTTTCGCCGAGCTCGCCGCCGTCGCCGCCGGGATGGACGCCGGAACGGACCTCGAGGCCCGACCGGGCAGCGGACCGGGCACCGGACCGGGCACGGCGCTTACCCGGCCGGGCGATCACGCCGTCGAGGTCGGGGACGCCGCCGAACCCACGCTGGCGCCCCTGCTCCTGCACTCCCTGTCCGATCTGCGCGAGATCTGGGTGCCGCTGCTGGAGGCGTCCGGGGCGCGCAGCATCGCGGAGATCGGTTCCGAGAGCGGGGTCACCACCTCGCTCCTCGTCGACCTGCTGCGCCGTGGCGGTGGCGGGCGGTTAGTGGTCATCGATCCCGAGCCCGGGGTGTCGCCGGCCTCCGGGGGGGGCCTCGATGTGCACGTGATCCGGGGGCACAGCCCGCAGGCGCTCGACGGCCACGCGCCGACCGACGCCTACCTCATCGACGGGGACCACAACTACGCCACCGTGCACGGCGAGCTCACCGAGATCGACCGAGCGGTCACCTTGTTCGGCCGGTCCTACTTTCCCCTGGTGATCCTGCACGACGTCGGCTGGCCGGCCGGCCGGCGCGACCAGTATTACAACCCCGACCGCATTCCCGAGGGGGCCCGGCAGCCGCACTCGTGGGACGTCGGTGTCGAGATCGACAACAGGGAGACCGTTCCCGGGGGATTTCGGGGCATGGGAGCCTTCGCCTGGGCGCTGACCGAGGGCGGTCCGCGTAACGGGGTGCGCACGGCCGTCGAGGACTTCGTCGCGGACCACCCTGACCTGCGTTTCTTCACGGTGGCACCGATCTTCGGGTTGGGCGTGGTGATCGACCGGCGGGCTCCCTGGGCGCGTCGCGTCGCCGACCTGCTCATTCCGTGGGTGTCCAACCGGCTGCTTTCCCGCCTGGAGCGCAACCGCATCGACCTCTACCTGCACGTCCTGCGGTTGCAGGACACCGCGGCGGCGGTCGCCCGGGCGCGGCAGCGGGAGTGGGCGCGCCTGGACGACGAGCGCAGCCGGCTCGCGGCCATCGAGCTCGAGCACCTGCACCGCATCGCCCAGCTTGAGCAGGAGGTCGCCGAGCTCCGCCGGCGCGAGCAGGAACGCGAGGAGCGGTGGGCCCAGAGCCACTGGGCGGCCGCGGACGTCGACGAGCCCAAGCTGATGCAGGTCGCGCGGATCGCGAACTCGGTGCTGCGGTCCCGGCTGAGCACCACCGGACAGGACCGCCTGGCGAGGGTGCAGACGCGGATCGCCGATGCCGGCGCGGGTCGCGGCGCCCTGCCCGCGCTGCGCCGTCGCTCGGCCACCCCGGTGCCACCCCCGCCGGCAGCGGCGCCGCCGGGCACGCGGCGACCGCCCTCGGACCGGACCTCGGGTGGTCAGCAGACCGGTTGGTAGGGCACGTCTGAGATGTGGCGCTGCCATTCGGCATCGGTGATCTGCTTCGACGGGTCGGCGCACGCGGCGGCGATCAGGTCGGCGTCACCGATCCGGCTGATGCGCACGGTGTAGTCGTCGCTTGCCGTGGCGATGCCGTGGCTGTCTGGTGTCCACGCCAGGGCCTGCACCCAGTCCCCGTGCCCGGTGATGGTGCCGATCGCCGGCGGCCGGCCCGGTTCGGTGACATCCCACAGGTGTACCGTGGTGTCCCAGCCCGCGGTGGCCAGGGTCCTGCCGTCCGGGCTGAACGCCACGTCGAACACCCATTTCTCGTCGGCCGGGAAGGAAGCGGTGGCCGCCGGCCGAGACGGATTGGTGATGTCCCAGATTCGGGCCGTACCGTCATAGGCGCCCGTGGCGAGGCGCCGGCCGTCCGGGCTGAAGGCGACCGCCCACACGTAGTCGGTGTGCGCGGTGATGGCCGCGAGCGGTCGCGGCCGGCGCGGATCGGTGACGTCCCACAGCCGGGCCGTCCGGTCGGCGCTGGCGGTCGCCAACAGGTGACCATTCGGGCTGAACGCGACCTCGTTCACCCAACTGGTGTGGCGGTCGAGCACGGACAGTTGACTGGGGCGGCGCGGATCGGTGACGTCCCACAGCCGGGCCGTGTTGTCATAGCCCGAGGTGGCGAGGACCTTCCCGTCCGGGCTGAACGCGGCGTCGAGTACCCAGCCGTTGTGTCCGAGGATGACGGAGAGTTCGACGGGGTGGCGCGGATCGCCGAGGTCCCACAGGATCACCGACCGGTCGTAGCTGACCGTGGCGAGCAGCCGTCCATCCGGGCTGAACGCCGCGTCGAGCGTCCACGAGGTGTGCCTGGCCAGGGTGGCGAGCTTCACCGGATGGGAACGTGCGGAGATGTCCCACAGCTGGACGAGGTTGTCGGCACCGGTCGAGGCCAGCAGGCGCCCGTCCCGGCTGGTGTCCACACCGAGCGCCGACTGCGTGTGCCCGTCGAGCACCGTCGCCGTCGCGGCGGCGAAGGAGGTGCGCAGGGCGGCGCGGGCCTCCCGCACCGGGCTGATGCGGTAGGCCGCCAGGGACAGCCGGGCGGCCAGGTCCGCATCGGAGTTGCGGACGGCCTCGGCGGCCAGAGCGACGCGAGCGGCCGTCTCCTCCCGGCTCGGCCGCCGGTCACTGCCGGTGGTGAGCGCGAATGGTATGAGGGCCGCGATGAGCAGGACCGCGAGGAGCGGGGCGGCCAGCAGCGCGACGCGGCGCCAGTTCCGTCGGCCGCGGTCCCGTGCCGACGGGTCGACGGGCGGCCCGGCGCCGACCGACCCGCTTGAGGCAGACCCGCCCGGGGCAGACATCTGTCCGGGCGCGCAGCGGTCCGGGTCGGTCCGCTGCGGGGGCGCGGGCATCGACACCCCGGCACGGATGACGCGGGTCACCTCCGGGTCGGGATGCGTGGTCGGACCCATTCCGACCAGACGCAGGAACAGCTCCTGGGCACTCGGCCGGGTGGCCGGGTCCTTGCGCATGGCCTCTTCGACGATCGGCCGCAGGGCTGGAGCGAGACCGTCGAGCAGTGGTTCGCGGTGTACGACGCGGTAGAGCTGCACCGGCGTCGGCCCGTCCCCGAAGGGGAAGGAACCGGTGCCCGCATAGGTCACCAGGCCACCCCACGCGAAGATGTCCGCCGCCGCCGTCACCGGCTCGCCGTTGGCCTGCTCCGGGGCCATGAACGCCGGTGTACCGATCCGCTGGATCTCCTGGCTGATCATCGTCGGGGCGTCCAGCGCCCGGGCGATGCCGAAGTCGATGACGCGGGGACCCAAGGCCGAGAGCAGCACGTTGGACGGCTTGAGATCACGGTGTACGAGGCCGGCGCCGTGGATGGCGGTCAGCGCCGCGGCCACGCTGACCGCGACGCGCTCCAGGTCGGCCGACCGCAGCGGGCCGTCCGCGGCCACCGTCTGGGCGAGGGTGAGGCCGTCGATGTACTCGGTGACGAGGTAGGGCCGCCCGTCCGGCGGATCGACGACGCCGAGTACCTCGGCGGTGCAGAAGCGGGCGACCCGGCGCGCGATGTCGGCCTCCCGGCGGAACCGGGCCCGGAACTCGGGCACCCGGGCCAGGTCGGGCCGAATGACCTTGACCGCGACGAGCCGGCCGGCGTGCTCGGCGACGTCCGGCCTGCCCCGCCCGAGGAAGACGGTCCCCATCCCGCCCTCACCGAGGCGTCCCAGCAGCGTGAACTGGCCCAGTTCGGTCGGGTCGCCGCTGTCGAGGGGCTCGATGGACGGCCCCGTCAGACCGCTGCCGCCCACCGGGCCGAAGTCCGGCGCCGAGGATGTCCCCCGTCCCGACCGGGCGGCGGGTCCGGAGGGCGTCTCGGGTCCCACGGGGTTCGCTTCGGAGGCGGGGTCGGGTCGAGCGGGCGATGCGGACGGGGGCGCCACCGTCCCCGCGTTGCCCGTCTCCCGCTTGCGGCGCAAGACCCCTCCCGAACCGAGATGGTTGACATCGCGGATCCTATGCGCCTCGGAATCACCATCCGAGGCCCCCGAGCCCCGATGCGCAGCGCCGCCGTGGCCGGTTGCGCCTTGTCCGAGGCCCAGGATTCAGTGTTACTCTCCGTAAGAGAACACGCACGATGGCCGGATGGTTTCCGGTTCCTTGTCGGCGATGCCGGATCAGGGGGAGCGCGGATGCCCCGCGGCGGAGGGGCCCTGGCCGGTGGGCTCCGGGCCCGAGCCGGTGACCGCCTTCGAGCCGGTGGTGGCATCCGGCGCGCCGGCGGTCCGCGGCCGTTCCGGCGGCAGGTGCGACGGATACGGCGCGAGGGGTGGAGCCGGCCGCTGTCCCGTCGATGGCGACCGTCCCCTGGACGAGGACGGAGGCTGAGCGGGGGCCCCGCCGACGGAGCGGGTGGCCGGACCGCCGGTGACAAGGACCCCGATGCAGCAGGCCAGGGCTGCCACGGCGAGGACGCACACCGCGCCGGCAAGCCACGTCAGGGCGCCCTGCGACCATGGGGCCCACGCCGCCATCGCGTCCCACGCGTCGCTGAGGTCGCCGCCCGTGGGTCGCCAGAAGTGCGGAAACACCATCGAGATCGCCCAGGCCTGCAGGGTGGTCGCGCCGGCCAGGAAGAGCAGCGGCATGATCCGGGAGAGATGACGGCCGGTCGCCGCCGCA
The DNA here is from genome assembly GCF_977971845.1 of Frankia sp. CeCAU1. Taxonomy (NCBI): domain Bacteria; kingdom Bacillati; phylum Actinomycetota; class Actinomycetes; order Frankiales; family Frankiaceae; genus Frankia; species Frankia sp. CeCAU1. The sequence continues at coordinate 13,459 of NZ_CDWWXA010000129.1, forward strand.
CCCATCCCGACCCCGATCGCCAGCGACGCCAGGCCCGCGTACAGGTAGCGGCCGGAGATCCCGCTGACGTGGAAGTACCTGTCGAAGTTCTTCGCGGACTGCAGGGTCATCAGGCCGAACAGCGCCCAGGTGGGCCAGAGCAGGAACAGCAGGTCCACCCGGATGCGTCCGGTCCGGGCCCGGATGAGGGCGAGGGCGAAGAAAACGATGACGACGGCGGTGCCCGTGCGCACCGGGACCGTCGTCAGGTTGACCTCGAACCATCCGAAGGATCCCCACCAGCGCAGGATCGTCCCGTTGATCAGCAGCTCGGTGTAGGCACCCCAGTCGTCGCCCAGATACTGGCCGAGCGGGAATCCCGGCGTCTCCGGTTGGAAGGTGCCGTAACGGATGATGTTGACGATCCACCACCAGCCGCCGAGCGCGATCGCCAGCGCGCCACCAAGCAGCAGCTGGCGCCAGGGCACGCGAAGCGCGGAGGCGGGTGGTCCCGCGGGTCCGGCCTCGGCGAGCAGGAAGGGCTCCGTCCCGGTGGGGTGCGGGCCGGTTGTGCGGGGGCCGGTGGGGTAA